>CAKZMS010000230.1 GCA_937128785.1 uncultured Opitutaceae bacterium
TTGGTACGTTCGGTGATCATTGTAGTCTGCGTGGCGTCACCACATTTGCAGCAAAAAGCGAACGTAGCAGATCAAACGTGGAGGAAGCAGTTTTATGAGCGACATCCAGCACCACCCCCTCATCATCCTCGGCAGCGGGCCCGCGGGCTACACGGCTGCCGTTTACGCGGCGCGGGCGAACCTCTCCCCTGTCGTGATCACGGGGATACAGCAGGGCGGGCAGTTGACCACTACTCCCGAGGTCGCAAACTGGCCCGGCGGTCACGCCGAACTGCAGGGGCCGGAGCTGATGCAGCAGATGCAGGAGCACGTGGAGCGGTTCGACGCCAGCGTCGTGTTCGACCATATCGAGGAGGTAGACCTGTCCACGCGCCCCATGGTGCTCAAGGGAACCTCCACCTACACATGCGATGCGCTGGTCATCGCCACCGGGGCCGACGCGCTGGCGCCCGAGGAATTGGCGGGCGCGCTGAGCGTGCTGGCCGAGACGACGGACGCGGCGAAACGGGAGGCCTGGGCGACGCGGTAGATACAGGACAAAAACTTCTGCGCCTGAATCGTGCCATCGTAGGTGTCACGCGGTTCAATGCAGTTGTCGCACGAAGCGCAGTTGGCCTTGGGGTAGGTTTCGCCGAAGTAGGACAGCAGATCCGTGCGGCGACACCCGGCGGACTCCGCATAGTGCAGCATCTGGCGCAGCTGAGTCCGGGCCACCGAGCGTTCGTGTTCGTCGGTGATGTCGTCGATGAAGTGGGACTGCTTGGCGGCGTCTCCCGCGCTGAAGAGCAGCAGGCAATCACTGGGCAGACCGTCGCGCCCCGCCCGCCCCGTCTCCTGATAGTAGCTCTCGATGTTTTTCGGTAGATCGTAGTGCACCACCCAACGCACGTTGGGTTTGTTGATGCCCATGCCGAAGGCGATCGTCGCGCAGATGATGTTCACTTCGTCACGGAGGAAGAGCTCCTGGTTTTCGGAACGCACGTCAGTCGATAGGCCCGCGTGGTAGGGCAGGGCATTGAAGCCGCGTTTCACCAAGGCTTCTGCCGTGCGCTCGGTGGTCGCCCGCGTGGCGCAGTAAACGATGCCGCTCTCGTTGGGCCGCTTCTTGACGAAGTCGGTGATCTGCTTGGCTGGTCCGTCCTTGGGCCGAACCTTGTAGGTGAGATTCGGGCGGTTGAAGGATGCTACGAACACCTCGGGGTCGCGCAGACGTAGGTGTTTGATGATGTCCTCGCGCACCCGTTGAGTGGCGGTCGCGGTGAGCGCCATGATCGGCACCTCGGGCAGGATGTCGCGCAGCTGAGCGATCTGGCGAAACTCGGGCCGGAAATCATGGCCCCACTCCGATACGCAGTGCGCCGCGTCGATGGCCAGCGCGGCAATGTTCCAGCCGGTCAGGTTTTGCTGCCACTCGGGCAACATCAGCCGCTCGGGAGCAACGTAGAGCAGGCGAAACTCCCCGCGATGCAGTCCCGCCATTCGCGAGCGCGCCTCCGCGGAGGACAGCGATGAGTTAAGAAACGTGGCTGCTACTCCGGCCGCCTGCAGCTGATCGACCTGATCCTTCATCAAGGCGATCAAGGGCGAGACCACGACGGTCAGGCCTTTGTCGGCCCGCACCAGCGCGGGGAGCTGAAAGCACAGGGATTTTCCTCCCCCGGTCGGAAGCAGGGCAAAGGTGTCCTTGCCCGCGAGGTGTGCCTCCATGATTTCCCGTTGGAGCGGACGAAATTCATCATAACCAAAGGTAAGGCGGAGCGTATCGAGGAGTTCGGACAAGAGCTCAATAGCGCAAAACCAACCCGACTTTCCTGCAATCCCCGATCCTCGTCGGACCTCATTTCGTGCCGTGTCGGCATTCGCCCAAGTTTAACCATATTGGTTAAACTACCGGATTTTGAAAACCAGCTACCGGGATGGGTGAACGGGTTATCTCAGGCCGAGAAAGCGGGCGAGTTCGGTGATGGCGGGCGCGATGCGGTGGCCGCGACGGACTTTGCGGCCGACGATCTGGAGTTTGCCGGTCTTCCGATCCGCTTTGAGGTCCACGTGGCCCACCAGTTGATCCTCGGCCAGCACGGGCAGGGCGTAGTAACCGCGTTGGCGCTTGGCGGCCGGAGTATAGACCTCCCACGTGTAGTCGAAGTCCCACAGCCGTTGCAGAATCACCCGATCGAGAATCAGCGGATCCAACGGGGCCAACAGCCGCGGCACCGGCGAATGAGTGATTGCACCTGCGCGGGCCTGGTCAAGTAACGGGAGATCGTCCTGCAGACAATAGAGGACGGGGCCGCCATCAGGCAATTCCAGCGTCTGGACGAGGTGTTGCACGAGCGGCACTTCGTCGCGTTTCAAAGTAACGAGGCGATGTTGTCTTAGCTTGAGCTCCGCCTGCCAGCGAGCCGCGGCGCGGGCGGTGGATGACTTCATCTGCAGGACTGCTGCCGGCAACAGATTCTCGGGCACGTCGTAAACTCGGCGACCATTGATGCGGCGCGCGATGAGGAGTCGGCCATGGGCAAATAGTTTGTCCATGACGACCTTGGTGGTGCGCGCGGTGGTCCAGCCGTTGTGGGTCGTGGCCTGATGGTTGATGTCCTCCGAAGCGAGCGGACCGCGTTCGTTGATCTCGCGAAGAATGCGCCGGGCCAACCGGGCTTCTGCCGCGGTGAGTTTTCCACCCCAGCTCCCGGGGGAGCGCGCGCGCAGCTTCATGATCGGGCACAGGTAGGGCCAGGCGTCGGCCGGAAACGTTGCGAGGACGATGCGACCCGGATGAAAGTGTTCAAAGGCCGTGCGCTCCTGCGCCGGCTTCACGGCGGTGCCCGTGGGAGCATCGTCGGCGATCCCATGGAGGTGCTGATGCAGGTCGCCTTGTCGGTAGCCGCTCACCCGATTGCGGGCGATGTGCTCGTGCATGCGACCACAGACATTGATGGGATCGATCTGGATGAACCCATGATGCTCGAGAGCCGTCCCCACGTCGGAGAAGGGTTCGACGAGTCCAGTCGTCAGCAGGGCAAATCGACGCGCCGTGGGGATGTCCAATGAGATCGGTGGGGGAAGAGGCACCCCCGAACTACAAATCAACCGTCACCATTGATCACCTCCAAATGGCGCAATTGGGAGTTTAACCAATATGGTTAAACTAGCGAACAAGGGATTTCGCTTCGCTTAGACTGAGGGGGGAGGTCAGGGAAGTTTTTTCCAGGCGCTGAAGTGTTCCAGGCCATTGGCGGCGCCGTGGTTCTCGGCGAACTGCTTGGCTTGAATATTGAGGCGCCGCAGCGACTCTCGCAGGAAGGTGGCGAAGGAGGCGCTGTCCCACACGTGGGCGTGTTCGCGACGTTCGCGCACACGTTGAATGTTGTAGGGCAGGTGAACCGGGTCGACTTCGAGCACGTGAGGAGCGGCGCCCCGGAAGAAGTCCATGTAGTGCTCATCGTCATTCTCGGTGACGTTGTTTTCGTAGTCGGCCCACAGATGATCGAAGGTCGTGAGGGGTCGCGCCTTGTCGTAGGTGTAGTCTTTGTCCGGCGCGGCGAGCACGATGGTCCCGCCCGACTTGGTGATACGGAAAACGTCACGGACCAGTTTGATGGGATTGGCCACGTGTTCGATGACGTGGTTGCAGATGACGAAGTCGAATTCGCCGGCGGCGAACATGCTCAGTCCATCCTGATCGATGTCACCTATGTGGTTGACCTGCACAAAGGTATCAGCGGGGATCTCGGGGAAGAGCTCGGCCGCTTTGGTCGCGTCCATGGCGTCGAAGTATTCGACCTGGGCAGCTTCCGGCAGCTCCGCGGGTTCATGAAATGCCCCGATTTCGAGACCGCGCCCGGTGAGGGTGGCGTAGACTTCATCTCGATGGGGGCGCGGTTGCATGGGCTGGAATTGAGCATGGATTCCGGCGGTAGCGCACGGCCAAAACGTGAGGAAATGAGACTCGATTGAAGTCCGGTTATAGACCAGCTTCACGGCCATGAGTCTTCGCAATCGGTTCCTCGGAGCAGTTCTGGCCATCATGTTGACGGCGGTGGTGACCGCTGCCGAAACCCAATCCCTGCATCCGGAACTCGAGGCGTTCCGTCCGTTGCTGGGTAAGACATGGGCCGGTGCGTTTCCCGATCGTCCGGACGGCACGAAGATGGAGGACGTGGTGCGCTATGAACGGGTGCTTAACGGCATGGCGGTGCGTTCACTGCACTCGATCAACGACGGTATCTACGGCGGCGAGACGCTGTTCCGTTGGGATGCCCAAGCCGGTAAACTGGTATTCCATTACTTCACCACCCAAGGGTTTGTGACCAAGGGGGAGATTCACCGAAACGATGATGGCTCATTCACGAGCAGCGAGCAGGTGGAAAAGCCTGACCAAGCCGATGGGGTCACGCGGGTGGAAGCGGTGTTCCGCGTGGCGGCGGATCGGTTGGTGGTTGAGTCGACCTATTTTCGAGGCGATGTCGCCGAACCCGGACACGCGGCCGAGTATCGCCCGGCCCCGGGGCGGAACGTGGTGTTTCGGTAGGGCGTGACCGCTGGGCGCGCCGAGCAGAGGAGTGGTTTTGGGCTGAGGGGCATTGGCGGTCGGCCCGCCCGCCTTCGCCGAGGCTTCGGCGGACAAGGCGGTCCGACCCTACCTTGGGAGCCGAGCGCGTTGAGCTCGGAACCCGCTACTCGGTCGCTTCGAGATAGACGCGATTGAACGGGTAGATACCGAGCGCGTTGCCCGTCCAGCCTTTGAGTTCGGGCACCTGCAGGTTGTTGTTCATATAGAAGTAGAGCGGCAGGATGGGCGATTCCTGCATGAGAATCGACTCGGCTTGGCGGTAGAGTTCATGGCGCTCTTTCTTATCGATCACGGTGCGGGATTGCTCGATAAGTTTGTCATACTCGGCATGGGACCAGTTGGTTTGATTGTTGCCGTTTTCGGTCGTCATGAGGTCGAGGAATGTGGACGCGTCCAGGTAGTCGCCTACCCATCCGGTGCGGGCGATGTCGTAGTTCCCCTCGCGCATGGTATCGCTCCAAACCTTGGCCTCTTGATTGTAGAGGGCGATATTGATGCCTAGGGTGGTGCGCCACATCTGCTGCAGGGCTTCGGCGAGGGCCCGGTGCCCGTCACTCGTATTGTAGAGCAACTCCATTTCGGGGAACCCGGCGCCGTCCGGGAAGCCGGCCTCGGCCAAAAGCCGTCGG
Organism: uncultured Opitutaceae bacterium; assembly: GCA_937128785.1. GTDB lineage: Bacteria > Verrucomicrobiota > Verrucomicrobiia > Opitutales > Opitutaceae > Actomonas. Next base: position 5,203 of record CAKZMS010000230.1, read on the forward strand.
GCCTCCTCGGGGTCGTGGCGAATGATGGCGGGGCTTTCGTAGCCGCCCGTGTTGGGTGGTGTGAGATTGAACGCGGGGACCTGGTCGCCCTGGGCGACGGCATCGATGATGGTTTGGCGATCCACCGCCATCGAGAGGGCCCGGCGCACCCGCGCGTCGTCAAAGGGCGGGCGTTCGACGTTGAAGCGATAGAAGTAGGTGGAGAGTTGCGGATGCTGCCAAAGCAGGTGAGCGCGTTCCGGGTCGTTTTTGTAGACGGAGATTTTTGACTGCGGCACGGTCACGGTGGCGTGAAGCTGACCCGAGCGAAAGGCGGACTCCTCGGTCGATGAGTTTTCGATCGGATAAAAATTAACCTGCTGCAGTCGAATGTTGGCGGCGTCCCAGTAGGCCGGATTGCGGTCGATGGTGATGATCTGATTGGGCTTCCACTCTGCGAGCACGAACGGGCCGTTGCCGATCAGGTTGCCCGGGCGGGTCCAGCGACTGCCGCGCTTGTCCATGGCGCCATGAGCGAGGATCGCTTCTTTTTTGGCCGGAAACCAAATGGAGTGGGCGACCATGCCCGGCAGATAGGGAACGGGATACTCTAGGTTGAGCTCCAGGGTGTGGTCGTCGATGGCCTTGACCCCGACTTCCGCAAAATCCGTGACCTCACCGGCCAGATAGCCGCGGGCGTTTTCGAGACAGAACAGCATGGCTGCATATTCCGAAGCGAGAGCCGGAGAAAGCACCCGTTGGTAGGACCAGACAAAATCATGGGCCGTCACCGGTGAGCCATCGGACCACGCGGCCTCGGGGCGGAGATGGAAGGTCCAGGTCTTGGCGTCAGCGGAAGGGGTCCAGTGGGTAGCCACCCCGGGAATAGGTTCGGCGGTTTCCGGATGATAGCTGGCAAGTCCCTCAAACAGACCGACGATGATCTGAAAGTCCTGCAACGAACTCACTGTGTGCGGATCGAGATCAGAGGGTTCGGACAGATTGCCCAGATGGAAAATCTGTTCGCGGTTGCCGGTTTCGACGCGGGTTTCGCGACCGCCGCAGCCGGCGAGGAGGAGCGCGGTCAGGGATGCGACCGCGAAAGAGGTCAGGGAGCCAATTTGCATGGCGAGACTGAGAGGCACGGGACGCACCGAGGCAACCCGTTCGCGCGGGTTTATCACCAAGGGAAAGCCGATGGGGCCTACTCGGCGGGTTCGATGGGCTCGATGCCCAGTTCGTTCAGGCGGTCCTGCAGATCCTCCATCTTGGTCGCCAGCTCTTCCTCCATTTTCTTCCGGTCAGTGGAGTTTACGATACTGCCTTTGGAAGCATCTTTGATGACGTAGGCCGGCAGGGTGAGGATACGGGTCAGCATGCCGGAGTTCTCGAACGACGCCACGTAGAGGGTGGCGGCTTCCTGCGCGAGGATCATGGTGTCGCGGGCGACGGCGTTGGATTGAATCAGGCGATCATTGAGCTGTTGGTTCTTCGCCAGCTCCTCGGTCAGCACGAGGGACATTTGATCGCTGATCTCCTGGGAAATCTGTTGCACGGCGGCGCGGGTGCGCACGGTGTCGGAGCTCAGGTTCGCGAGGAGCGGCTCAATCCGGTTGGCGAGCCGTTCGGAGACCCGATCGATCTGGGCGATTTCCTGGCGTTCCGCCTCTTCCGGGGTGCCGGGGAGCTCGTCGAACGGCTGGATTTTGGCGGCGATGGCCCCGGCGATCTCCTCGAGGCGCTCGTCATTGGCGGCGGCGAGTTCCTGATCGTTGAGAAACAAGTCGCCGGAGCGCTGGGCGATGGCGTCGCGGAGGAGTTGATTAAGCTCAGCGATTTGTTGGCGGGTGGCGGCGGCGGCGGATTGCAGTTCCGCGTCGGTGGCGGCTTGGAGCTTGGCGATCTCGGCACTTTGCGAGGCGGCCATGGCTGAGACGGTCCGGGTATGAATCCAGTAGGCCACTCCGCCGATGAGCACGAGGGTCAGGACGACGGCCGGGAGTTGATCTTTGAGCTTTTCCCACATGATGGCCGAGAGTGGGACGCGCGGAATCGAAACGCAATGTTTGGGCGGGTCAGTGGTTTGCGTTTGAACTTGTTAAGTCGGTGGTCGAACGATGCGCGGGCATGAGTCTAAACCGCAGTGAACAGCAGCTATGCGACTATGTCCTGGCCCAGCCCGAAGAACTCAGTTTCTGGCAGGATAAGGTCAAATTGGTGGCTAAAGAGGAACGCGACCGGCACCGGGCCGCGGCGGAACTGGCCGACATGCTGCAAGCCTACCTGCTGGAGCGGTCGACGGTGATCGCGGAGTTGCGCGAACATGGCGATCAAGGGGGAGGGCGCGTGCCGAGCACCCGAAATCTGTCCGAGTATTGGCTGCGCTTATGGGCGCCGCCTCCGCCGAAAAAGAAAACTGATCGGGTTGGCTGGTAAGACGTTTATTTGCACGGAATTTTGAATCTCCCGTTTACAAGTCCGAGGGAGTTGTTCACATGTTACCCCCAAGCAATGGGAAAACCTAGCGGGGCCAAGGCCCGAAAAAAATCACGCGAGGAAATAACGAAGGCTGTCACCAAGACCTTCGTCTTGGACACCAACGTCCTCCTCCATGATCCGCATTCGATTTTCAAATTCCAAGAGCATCACTTGGCCATTCCCGTAGAGGTGCTGGAGGAACTGGACGCCATCAAATCCGAGCAGTCCACGGAGCGCGGCCGCAATGCGCGGCGGGTGCACCGAATATTGCAGGAGCTGCTCCCGGATTCCCACTCGCTGCTCGAAGGCGTGCGGCTTTCGACGGGGGGCACGCTCTCGGTGATCATCAACCGCTACTTCGAGAACAGCGACATGTCCTCGGAGGCGATGCAGCGCTTTCACGCGGTGCTCTCCGACACCAAGAAGAAGGACAATGGGATCTTCGCCTGTGCCTTGGTCGTCCAGGAACAGTCGGATCCGCCGACGATTTTGGTCACCAAGGATGTCAATGTGCAGCTCAAGGCCCGCGCCGTCGGACTGGAGTCGCAGGACTATCTGAACGATAAAGTCCCCGAGGCGATCGAAGAAGAGGACGGTTATCGCGAGGTGCCCGTTTCCATCTACGAGTTGCAGCGGTTCTGCTCGGAAGGCTGCCTCGACGTGGGTGAAACGATGGAGGACCAACCCGCTCTCGTCCTGAACGAATACGTGCTGCTCCGCTCCGATGAGGACAAAACGATGCCGGCCCGATATGTCGGCCAAGGCACGGTGCGACGCCTGCGGATCCCGGATTTCGTGAAAGCCCCGTCGGGGATCCCGATCCGGGCCCGCAATCTCGAACAGCAGTTCTTCATGGACGCGCTGTTGGACGACTCGATTTCGCTCATTACCTGTTTCGGCAAGGCCGGCACGGGCAAGACCCTCATCTCCACGGTGTGTGCGATTGCCCAGACCCTCGATGAACAAGGTCGCTACGACGGCGTTTCGATTTCCCGTCCGGTCATCGCGCTCGGCAAAGACATCGGTTTTCTCCCCGGCACGCTCGAGGAGAAAATGAAGCCCTGGCTCCAACCTTACTACGATGCGCTGGAAGTGCTGATGCCCTCCAAGCCGCCGAAGGATCCGCAGTTCGCCACCAAGAAAGTGGCGAAGAAAAAGATCCGGAAATCCCCCAGTGACTCTTCTTCCATGGACTCGGGAGCGCCTTCCGCGCCACTCAAACCCTACGAGCGCTTGATCGCCAGCGGGGTGGTGGAGATCGAGGCGCTCTGCTTTATTCGCGGGCGTTCGATTGCCCGCCGATTCTTCATCCTCGATGAGGCCCAGCAGTTGACCCCGCACGAAGTGAAAACGGTCATTACCCGAATTTCGGAAGGTTCGAAGATCGTGTTGATCGGCGACCCGGCGCAGATCGACAATCCTTATGTCGATTCGCGCAGTAATGGCCTGGTCTATTGCCACAACCGCATGAAAGACCACGCCATCTCCGCCCATGTCACCCTGAGCAAGGGCGAGCGCTCCAAGCTCGCCGAGCTCGCGGCGGATCTGCTCTGAAGCTCAAATTAGTATCAGCGTGCTGACGGTTGTAGCCGAGCTCGCTGAGCTCGGAGCGGTGGAGCGGAAGGCAGGGCTCGACCGCTGGGCGAGCCGAGCAGTGCAGTGGTTTGAAAGTTCCCGAAGGATGAAACTGTCGGGCGTAAAGCCCGACCCACGTTCGGATTATGGACGGATTGGGTGGGGCGGGCTTTATGCCCGACAGATATCGCTTCTCACTCCAACTCCGCTTCCAGCAGGGCGGCCATTTCCGCGGCGATGTGCGGGTAGTCGGCGGCCAGGTTGTCGCGTTCTTCCGGGTCTTCCGGGAGGAAATACAGGCCACCGGTTTCGGGGATTTTCTCGAACGTGTTGGTGCCAATCCGGAAGCGGTCGCGGACCATGCCGGGTGGGATATACTTCCAGTCGCCGCGACGGATGGACTTCGCGTTGACACCTTGTTGGACGACGTGTTCGCGGCCGACGTCGCTCTGGCCGAGCAGGGCTTTGATTTGGTTCTGACTGTCGGTGGCGCGGCCTTCCGGAATCGTGGCTCCGGTCAAGGCGGCGAAGCTGGCGATGAAGTCGATCTGGCTTACGATTGCCTCGGAGATGCCGGGCTCGACCGTGCCGGGCCAGCTGAGGATCGTGGGCATGCGG
>CAKZMS010000231.1 GCA_937128785.1 uncultured Opitutaceae bacterium
CCATGCGCAAAATGCCCCCACGAGTGCCCCCTTGATCGCCGCCGCCCGACGCGGAGCTTGGATCTCCCTCGACGGGGTGAAGCCCGACGGCGCAAGGCAACAGCGCCTCTTTGCCCATCTCCTCGACCTGCGCGAAGCCGGTCTGCTTAACCGGATCCTCCTGTCCCACGACGGCAACGGCTTTCCCTCCGGCGGGCCCATTCGCCCGTTCGAGGCACTGATGGCCACCTTCCTTCCCCACCTCGCTGAAATAGGATTCTCCGAGGCCGAAATCGAACAGCTCACCCTGACCAACCCCCGCGAAGCGTTCGCGATCGGCGTGCGGCGTTTCTGAGTCCGCCGGACTGAGCCGACAGACTCACCAATCCCACCCTGGGCACCATTTCGATTTTGGATATTCGATTTCGGATTTCGGATTGGCGTAGAGGCAACGCGGTCAGGAATCCAAGTGGGACAAGAAGCCTTGGGTGACAGGCCACTCGGTTCTCTCGTAGACGACGGAGCAAACCGGAGATGGGCACCCCACCGGGCTGGGGCAAAGCCCTCACGCGAAAGCGTCACCAATCCCACGCCGAGCACCATTCGGATTTTGTTCGCAGGTTTTGGAATGACCGAGGAGGCAATCGCCCACTGGATGGAGCGAGGACGTTTCAGGTGACGCCGACCAATGGGTTCAGGGGCATGCGGGCCAAGATCGATTTGGAGAACTCCCCAAAGTCCTTATCCTCTTCGAAGTGTTCCACGCATGACTGGCCCAAGAGGTAAGTGTAGGTCCCGAGCACACCGGGCCAGGTCCCCCAACGGAGAACCCCACCAATCACCGGCACGGCGGCGACGGCAATTCCCAGCTGCTGCGCCAAAGCGGTGCGCCCCACTCCGAAGTGCAATGCCCCCACCCCGACCGAGGCGATTAAAGCTCGGGCGGAACTGGAATCAAAGGGTCGCCGGTAGTAGCGGGAGAGTTCTCGCATCATCTGCATCTGGACCCCGGCAACCACCACGCCGTCCAGCACGGGAATCGGGACGAAATTAGCCGCCGCACTTAACACCGCGTGACAGCGAACGATCTCCATCGCCTCCCGACGACGACGCCGTTTTAGGGCGGCGATTCGCGTTGAACGGTCGGGGACTACCCGAGGAGCAACTCCAGCGGCCATGACGGATTAGAAGGTCAGAATCTCAATCGCAGCCTGCAGGATTTCTTCACGCGCTTTGGCATCCAAGGCCGACCATCCCAGCAGCATGGCATGCTGATACGACTGACGACGCCCAATCTGCCGGTTCAATACCGTCAGATCCAAGCGGGCACCGAGGTTGGGTAGTTCTTTGGCCAAGGTGGTATTGCGCTGCACCGAATTGAACAACACGGCCGCCTTGTCGCCCTGGTAGTGTTCCCGGATGACTTTTACGGTATCCTGCGAAGTCCAAAGATCTGCCGGCGACGGTGAGGATACCAGTATCACCCGGTCCGCCCGGCGCAGGGCTTCATGGAGCAAGGGAGAATCCAGACGGGGCGGTGTATCCACAATCGTGGCATCATAGACCTGATCTTTCACGGCCACTTCCAGGCCCGGTCCGGTCTCTTCAATCCAACGGGTAGCGGTGCGTTGCGGATCCCGGTCTTCGATAGCCACCCGTCGGCCGGCGTCGACCAGGGCGCATCCCAAAAGGGCCGAAAGCGTGGTTTTCCCCGCTCCGCCTTTTCCGTTGCAAAACACAATATTCATAATGGGCAGAAAGCGCGGTTAGCAGAGCTTCGTTCTTATCGGGGCGCAACGCTTTCCCGCCTGCGATTTGGACCGGGCATAAAAAACCCGAAGGCCAAAAACCTTCGGATCTGAGGAACTCGATTGGATCGGGAGAGATTAAGCTCCAGCCGGAGCTTCGTCGTCGATGTCCGGTGCGACCTGCTTCTTTTCCGAGACCAACACAATGATGATGCCCATCAGAGGGGATAGAATCAGGGACAGACCAAAATAGGCCCAGAATCCGAGCTTACGCTCGCGACCGAGATAACCAACGAGGGCGCAGAGCGCCGCGTAAAAAAGCCACATTACAACCATGATTTGAGGGGGTTAGAGTTTAACTGCTGCTACCTTTTTCATTCCCGCTTTCAGTTCGTCCGCGAGTTGTGAAGAGAATTTCTTGGGGTTGAACGACAGGAGATCGCCGTTCGATTCGAAGTGGGCGATAAACACCCGACCCGCTGCGTAAGTTAATCCACCGGCGTAGGCAGGGACCGCGATCAGGCTCAGCAGTTGACCCAATCCCGGGACGATCTTGAGCGCGGAGGCGAAGGAGCTGTTCGCCACCATGCCAGGGGCAATGGCCGCCACAGTCGTGGAGATCACGGACTTGCCCAGGTTCTCGGTAAAAGGAACGCCGTAAAGCTTCGAAAGATCCGCCAACATCTTCAGCTGCACCCCGGCAATCGCGGCCATGTCCCACCCGGGAGTGGGAATCGCACCCGCTCCCGCAGCCAGGAGCGCGCTGGTCGTTACCACGCTGTTCGCGGCTTCGACGTTGGATTGCAAGGTGACGGTTTCGGAGGAAGCTGCGGTCATGGTTTCAGGAGGAGAAGACGGAGCACGGGCAGCGGTCTTACGGGCGGTTTCGGCAGACCTGGGGGACTTCGGCTGATCATCCGCAGCGGTGGAATCCAAAGAAGCGGCCAGTTTGGCTTTGAGCTCCTGATTTTTGGATTGTTTGGCCATGCTCGAGGTCGGGTCGTCCGACGCTGCAGGTTGTCATTTTTTCCGTCTGCTGGGTCAAGCGTTGTTTTGCGGGCAGACCTTTGCATTCAGCATTTGCTCAAACCGGCAAATTCGCTTGCTATCACGATGGCCTGAGTCTGGAAACTCCGACTCCGCGACCCGGTCGCTCCGACTCCTTCCCGCCGCCCATTATTGCATGAACTTTCTCCGCTTCTTGTCCGAAGAGTCAGGCCGTCTGGGGAAGCGCATCGGGATCGCCGCCTTGTTCAGTGGGGTGGTGAGCGGCTTCATGGTAACAATCATCTTGGGGGCGGCATCGACAGCGACCGATCCCTCCATGAGTTTCCGCAATCTACTCCTGTTCGCGGTCTCACTGACTGCCATGATGCTGGCCAAGCGCTATAGTCTCCGGCACGCCACCGACCTGACCGAGAACATTGTCCAACGCATCCGCCTTCGCATCACCGACAAGATTCGGCGCGCTGAACTGGTATACTTTGAGAAAATCGGGGCCGAGAGGTTCCACAATCTGCTTACGACTGAGACTCAGGTCATTTCCACCACCGCGACGATGGCCATCAATGCCACCGCTTCGGCGTTCATGCTGGTGGTGGCATTTGGGTTCATCGCTTTTCTCTCATTGCCGGCGTTCTTCCTGTCGCTGGGAGCGATTGCCGCGGCTTTCCTCGCCTATCGAATCAGCTTGAGCACCGTCGAGCCGCTGCTGCGTCAGACGATTGAGCAGGAGAACAGGTTCTTCGCGCTCCTGGGGCACCTGTTACGCGGCTTTACCGAGATCAAAATCAACGTCAGAAAAAACCGCGATCTTTACGACAATCACCTGACGCCCGCGTCGCACCAACTGCGCGACGGGAAGATCGAAACCGGACACAAGTTCGTCACTACCACTATTATCACCCACTCGGCGTTCTACGTGTTGTTGGCAGTGATTATCTTCATTCTGCCCAAGATTACCCAGGTGGAGCCGACCGTGATCATGAAGATCTCGGCCGTGGTTTTGTTTATATTCGGACCGCTGGCCGAGGTGGTCGGAGTAATTCCCTTTTTGGCCAAGGCTTCAGTTTCGATCGAAGCGATCAATGACATGGAGGCCAACTTGGACAACGAGGTTGGTCGCCAACCGCCCGTCGATCTCGACCAAGTGCCGAAGGCCCGCGAGTTCGAGACCATCGGCGTGCGCGACCTTTCATTCCAATACCACAACGCCGACGACACACCCGGATATGCACTCGGGCCGTTGGATATCACTTTCAAGAGAGGTGAGACGGTCTTTATCAAAGGCGGAAACGGCAGCGGGAAATCAACCTTCCTGAAACTCTTCACCGGGCTTTATCCCGCAAAATCGGGGAGTTTAAAAATTGACGATCAGGATATCCTGCCCACCCAACTCCAGAGCTACCGCGAACTCTTCTCGGTCGTTTTCACCGACTTTCATCTTTTCGATCGCCTCTACGGGCTTGATGCCATCGATGAGGACCACTTGGCCCAACTGATTCAGGAGATGGAATTGTCCGAAAAAACCGCCTTTTATGAAGGACGCTTTTCGAACATCGAGCTTTCAACCGGCCAACGCAAGCGACTGGCCCTGATCACGGTGCTGCTCGAAGACAAACCCGTCCTCATTTTCGATGAATGGGCCGCGGATCAGGACCCGTCCTTCCGC
>CAKZMS010000232.1 GCA_937128785.1 uncultured Opitutaceae bacterium
TCTATTCTCCTTAAACTGCCGTTGTGTCATATCTAACAATAACGATACCAGAACCACCAGAACCAGATGCTCCACGGTTTCCACCACCACCACTGCCAGTGGTTCCCCCGCGCTCGACGGCGCGGCGGACGTTGGCGACGGCGTCGGAGATAACGGTGAGGGTTTTGAGTCCGAGGAAATCCATCTTCAGCAGGCCGAGCTTATCGACTGCCTTCATCGAGAACTGCACGGTGACGTCGCCCTCCTGTAGCGTGAGGGGCACAAAGTTCTCGAGCGGTTCGTCCGTGATGATGATGCCAGCAGCGTGTTTACCGGTGTTGCGCACCATGCCCTCGAGCACGCGACCGGCTTCGACGACTTTCTTAGCCGTGGGATTGCGATCGATCTCGTTGCGCAGTTCGGCGGATTTTTCGATCGAATCGGCGAGGGAAATATTCAGCTCGTCAGGAATCATCTTCGCCAGCCGGTCGGCTTCGGCGAAAGGCAGGTCGTTCACCCGGGAGACATCGCGGATGACCATCTTGGCCCCCATGGTGCCGTAGGTGATGATATTGGCGACGCAGTCGTTGCCGTATTTCTCGCGCACGTAGTCGATGACTTCGACGCGCCGGCGCATGCAGAAATCGATATCAAAGTCAGGCGGGGAAACGCGCTCGGGATTGAGGAATCTCTCGAACAGCAGGCCGAACCGCATCGGATCGACATTGGTGATTTTCAGCAGATAGGCGACGAGACAGCCCGCACCCGAGCCACGACCGGGTCCGACGGGGATCTCCTTGTTCTGGGCCCAGGCGATGAAATCCCAAACGACGAGGAAGTAGTCGACGAAGCCGGTGACGTTGATGATGGAGAGTTCGTAGCCGAGTCGCACCACCAGCTCCTGGGGTTGGGTGAGCCCGCTATAATTCGGGGGCTGCGGTTTTTCGCCCTCGGGAAGATCGACCAACAGGGCGAGGCGTTCAGCGACCACGGTTTCTTGGGCCACGGCATCGTAATCGACATCGTAGCGCATCTTCAGACCCTCGCGGCACAAATCGAGCAGGTAGTCCGAAGGCGAGGACGTGATTTCGGGGGGCAGGGGATACTTCGGGTAGCGCTCGGAACCCTTGGGGAAGGGGATCTCCAGATCGCACATCTCCGCCACGGCGTGGGTGTTGATGATGGATTCGGGCACCTCGCCAAAGACCTTTTCCATCTCGGCGCGGGACTTCAGGTAGAATTCCTGTCCGGTGAACCGCATCCGGTTTTCGTCGTCGATCTTGGAACCGGTCTGGATGCACAACATGGCATCGTGCGGACCGGCGTCGGAGGCGTTGACGTAGTGGACGTCGTTGGAGGCGATGACCTTGAGGCCGAATTCTTCGCCGAGCTTCAATAGCCCGGGGATGATCTTTTTCTGTTCCGGGATACCGTGATCCTGAATTTCGACGAAATAGTTCTCCTTGCCGAAGATATCGACAAACTTGGCGCAAGCCTCCCGCGCATCGACTTCGCGGTCATGGAGCAAGTGCTGGGGAATAAGGGAGGCCAGACACCCGGTGAAGCCGATCAAGCCCTCGGCATACTGGGCCAGCGTCTCCAGATCGGTGCGTGGTTTGTAATAGAATCCGCGTAAGTGGGAGTCTGAGACGAGTTTAAGCAGATTCTGGTAGCCCGTGAGATTCTTCGCCAAGAGGCCGAGATGGTAGTAGCTTTTGCCGTCCTCCGCCCGGCCCTTTTTCTCCAATCGGGAGCCGGTCGTCATGTATAACTCACAGCCAATCAACGGTTTGATGCCGTTGGCCTTAGCGGCGTTGAAAAACTGAATGGCACCGAAGAGATTACCGTGGTCGGTGAGAGCTAACGCCTTCATTTCGAGCTCGTTAGCTCGTTTCATCAGGCGATCGATTCGGCAGGCTCCGTCGAGGAGGCTATAGTCGGTGTGAACGTGAAGGTGGCAGAAGCTCGAATCGCAGGGCACGGGAAAGGAAAAGCTGAAAGGGGATCAGGTGAGTCCTCAAAATAAAGAGAACGAGTTTGAGAAAGAGAAAGAGAAAGAGGAGCCTTTGCCCGATTTTCCGGCAATTTTCCGCAGGATAAGTTTGCCGTTGACGGGGGGCGCGCGGTTTGGCCTGCTCACTCTTTTTCCCTCTTAAGACCACGTCACCAGACATGCCCATCGAAATCAAAATCCGTAAAAGTGAGCCGGTTGAGCGCGCCCTGCGCCGCCTGAAAAAGAAGCTCGAACGCGAGAACGTCATCAAAGGCGTCCGGGCCAAGCGCTACTTCGAAAAGCCCTGCGACAAGAAACGTCGCAAGAACAAGGTCATGGCGTTCACGCAGATGCTGCGGAACCGCCACGAAGGCTGATTGCCTTTCGTTTCCCGCTTCGGCGGTCCGGCCGCGCCCTGCAAACCCTCTGGTTTTCGGCGCGGTTTTTTGTGTCCGCGGGAAGCGCTCGCTTTTTGCGAGTCACTGACGATTAATTTCCGTCCTCTCTTCTGCAACTGTGCCTGACCAACCTACTTTAGCTCTTTCGACCTGCTGGAACTCGTATCGTCACAAGAACGGTTACGACATGTTGGTGGAAGCGCGGGATCTGGGATTTGAGTATGTTGAATTGAGTCATGGCACGCGGATCGTGCTGGTAGAGGGAATTCTCCGCGCGGTGGAGGAGGGGGTCGTCAAAGTCAGCTCCACCCACAATTTTTGCCCGTTGCCGATGGGCATCAACCACGCGGCACCGAACTTGTTCGAACCCTCCGCGCGTCAGCTGCAGGAGCACGATCAGTGGTTACGCCACACCAAGCGGTCGATCGACTTCACCGCCAAGGTGGGCGCGTCGGCGATGGTGACTCATCTGGGCAGTGTGAACTTCTTCTGGTCGAACCCCGTGCGCCGGATCCAACGTTACCTGCGACAGCACGAGGGCGTCGATGCCAGCACGGATGCCGATTATCGAAAGGTCTTGGAGAAGGCGTGCCTGAAACTCCGCAACCGCATGCCGGCCTATTGGGAGCAGGTGCAGGACAGTCTCGAAGAGGTGCGCGTCCACGCGTTGGAGAACGGGGTGACGCTCGGCTGCGAGAACCGGGAAAAGTTTCAGGAGCTGCCGGTCGACGCCGACTTTCCGGAGTTCCTCGCCGGATTGGATAACGACGGCAAGAACCACTGCGGTTACTGGCACGATACGGGACACGCCGAACTCAAGGCGGATATGGGACTCATCAATCACCGGGAACATTTGGAGGCCAATGCCGGGCGATTGATCGGTTGGCACCTGCACGACGTCAAAGATAGCGATGACCACCACCCGATCGGGCATGGTCAGATCGATTTCGAGATGGTCAGCAGCTTCTGGGAGCCCGAACATCGGCTCACTCTCGAGCTGAGCCCCAAGACGCGGAGCAAACATGTGCGCGAGTCGCGGGAACGGGTGTTGGAGTTGATGGAAAAGCGGTTTGGCTGAGGCGGGGTTGCCGGCAAGGTCCCAGCGTCCGTAGGTATCGGAAAATGGAACCAACCGCCGTCCCGACATTTGATTCACCCGGTGAGCTGATTGGGCATCTCGGTGCCCTCTTGCAGTCAGATGATGCGTCCCTGGAAGCAGATCAGGTTCGCCAACTCTGGAGCGATCGTCTGCAAGCGGCGATGCAGGCGCACCCGCTGGCGAGGTCGGAATTGGGCAAGCTGCGCGGTGAGCTCATCCGTCACGGACGTAACCGAGAGAAACACGTTGCGATTGACTGGGTTGACCTCGGATCGGGCCGGTTGGCCATCGGGCATCGTCCGGGTCGCAAAATGATCGCCGGCCTCCCGCTGGCGGGTGCCACCCATGTGGTTACGTTGCTGGGCGAAACCGAGGGGGCGGAACGCATTGGACGGGATGTCCAGCGGGCCGGACTGGCTTGGATTTGGGTTCCGATGGAGACGGGAGAACCGCCCGCTCCTGAGCGCTCCGCATCCATGCGGGCAAAATTGGGGGAAGTGGCTGAGGCGCTGGATGGCGGGGGCAGCCTCTACCTGCATTGCTCGGCCGGCATTCACCGCACCGGCATGGTTACTCATGCGTTGCTGCGTATGCGCGGGTTGGAGGCCGAAGAGGCGCGGGCCAAGCTCGGCGAGTTACGCTCCGTCACGGCGGCAGGTGTCGGGGATCACCGTCTCGCCTGGGGCCAACAATTCGGTCAGGATTCCTGAGCCAGAAGTTCGTTCACCCAACGGCGGTGGGGGCCTGAAAGGGTCACGGTTCCCAGCTCCGTGACGGATACCCAGACCAAACCGGCAGGGGGTGATGCGGGAGCCGGGATCTTCCGAATGGTTTCGGTAATACGATAGCGGGTGATACCGCGTTTCTTCACTGCGAGCACGG
>CAKZMS010000233.1 GCA_937128785.1 uncultured Opitutaceae bacterium
CGTGCTGTTTGGTTCCTTTGGGGGCGTGGTCCTTTTCAGCGGTCAGTCGTGGGAATTTCTCCCGGTGGTCGAGAGCTTCATCATGGATCAAGTTGTCCTGAATGATGATGAGATTTTTGTCTCGGGCGGCGGAATTTTTGGCCGGCTGCACCGGCAGTCCAATGGGCGCTACGAGTATGAGTCGCTGGTGGAGCAAGTGGTGGAGCACCGGGAAGACTATGGCGTCGGTGGTTCGATGCTGGTCCACGATGGGGCGGTTTGGGTGAGCACGGAGCGAATCATGTTTTCCTGGCGGGACGGGCAGGTGGCGCGAACGAAGTGGCCGGAACCGAAGTTATCCAACCTCGTGGTCAGTGATGGAGAGTTGTTCGCCTATCGACCGGGGGAGGGGATCTACCGCTGGCGGGACGGGGACTGGGAACTAGAATGGGATGATGCGTTTTTTCGCGATTTGACCGGGCGGGTGGTTTTGGCGGCGGCTCCGCCGACGGAAGGTCGGTCGGTTGCGCTGACGTTGGTCGCGGCCGATGCGGGGATTTTTGATTTGTATCCTGGTGGTGGTTACGAAGCGGCCTATGCGGAAGCATGGCCGACCCTGGCCCCGCGGCGGTTGCGGTTGGCGTCGCGCCTCAGCTCGGGAGCATTGGCTCTGGCCGGCGATAAATTGGGGCTCGCGATTGTCGACGAAGAGGAGGGCATCACCCATTGGGCCAATACGAACAATGGCCTGAAACACGATACCATGCTGGGATTGGTGGAGGACCAGGAAGGGGGAATCTGGTCTCCGGGCATGGTGGGCATTCACCGGTGGGACTACCAACTGCCGATCACGTGGTTTGATGAGAGTCGCGGCATCGGGGCGGGAACAATCTCCGACGCCATCGATCACAACGGCACCATCTACCTGATTCAGTCGGAAGAGCTCTACCAACTGATTCCCGGATCGCAGGCGGAGGGTGCGCGGTTTGAGCGAATCGTGGTGGATGGAGTCGCGGTGATTGCCGATGCCATTTCATTTCAGGGTGATTTGTTGGTGACCTTGGAAGAAGGGGTGGGGCGGTTGAATGACGACGGCCGGATCGAGCTGTTGGTATCGGAGCCCGATTTTCCCTACGGAGATATTCAAGTCTTAGGGGGGTATCCCGACCACTTCGTCAAATGGCGACGGGGGCAGCACATGTTTTACGAGCGCGCTCCGGACGGTTCCTACCGCCGGGTCGGATTGATCGAGCACGATTCTATGGCCACCAACACCGTGCAGAATACCAACGGTGATGTCTGGATATCGACTTCGGGACATGGTGTCATCCGGGTCAATCTGGCGCCCGAGCCGGACGAGGTGGACTGGGCCAATCTCACGTTTGAACGCGATCCCGGAGTGCTGGGTTACGACGAGGGTGAGCACACCTTTCTGGCCGAGGCCCTCTACGACGGGGTCAGTATTGCTTCGTCGACCAACGTGTATCGCGTCCGCGGCGACGCCCGGACCATGGAGCGCTGGAACCCGCTGGATCTCTACGCTGCGCCCCCGACCTTGATCTTCCCGCAGGAACCGCAGGCGGACGGATCGTTCTGGACGAGTGTTGGCCAAAACATGATCCGCTCCAATACCGGGCTGGTGAAGGTCGACCCGCGGGCAGACGGCGGTTTCGATCTCACCACCGCGCCCGCGCCGATTCTGGATCTGATGGGTCCCAACGGCAGTCCGTCAGTCTTCCTTCAGCATCAAAACGGTCGTCGGATTCTGTGGGTGATGGAAGTCAACGCCCTGCGTTGGGAGTTGGATGAGCCCTTGCCGGAGACGAGTGAATGGATGCCGCAACTCTCCTCCGTGCGGGCGGCGGGTAGGTTTCAATCTCCGTTGGCCGTGGCCGGCCGGGTGTTTCCGTTTTCGAACGAACCACTCGAGTTTCGCTATGGCGCACCGCGCTATGGTCGCGGGGAGACCGTGGAGTTCCGCACCCGCCTGACGGGCTTCAATGACGCTTGGAGTGATTGGACGGAGGACATCGATATTCGCTTTACCAATCTCAAAGGTGGACCGTTTACGTTTCAAGTGCAGGGACGGGACCGCGAGGGCACCCGGAGTCAGGTTTTCGGATATACGTTCAGAGTGTCGCCGCCCTGGTATGAATCCCCGCTGGCGCTGGCTTGCTACGGGTTGCTGGCCGTGGCTGCTGTAGCGGTCTTCATTCGCTTTCGCACCCGGTCACTCCGGCGGGAGCAGGAGCGGCTGGAAGATTTGGTGGATGAACGCACGGAACAGTTGGCGGCGGCGAAAGAAATCGCCGAGCAGGCGAATCAGGCCAAGAGCCGTTTTCTCGCCAACATGAGTCATGAGCTGCGCACCCCGTTAAACGCCATCATCGGCTACGCCCAGTTGCTCAATCGCAGCCAGGCCCTGGCGGATGACGATCAACGCAAAGCGGGGATCATCCGCAGCAGCGGCGAGCATCTGCTGGGCATGATCAATGAGGTGCTCGATCTTTCTAAAATCGAGGCGGGCCGGGTGGAGCGTCGTGATGCCCCGTTTCCGTTGCGGGCGGTCATACAGGAGCTGGCCCTGTTGGCGGAATCCCGGGTAGCGGATAAATCGATCACGTTCCGTCAAGAATCCCTGACGGAACTACCCGAAATGGTGATTGGTGACGGCCAGAAACTGCGGCAGGTGGTGGAGAATCTGCTGAGTAACGCGGTTAAGTTTACCCGCGAAGGCGGCGTCACGCTACAAACGGCCTACCGTGATGAAAAACTGAGGGTGGTGGTGCAGGATACCGGTCCCGGCATGTTGCCGGAGGAACAGGAAAAGCTGTTTCAGCCCTTCGTGCAGTCGGAACGGGCGGTATCCGACGAGGCGAGCACCGGCCTTGGTTTGCCGATTGCCCGCGAGTATGTGCGATTGTTGGGAGGGGATCTTCGATTGGAAAGTGCGGTCGACGCAGGTTGCGTATTCTCTTTTCAAATACCACTCCCGTTGCTGACGGACGGTGAGGTTCCGGCGGGCACAATTGATCGCGTCGTGACGGGATATGGCGGGCCCCGTCGGAAGGTCCTCGTGGTCGATGATGTGGCGATAAACCGCCACCTTCTGCGGGAGATTCTGGAGCCAATCGGGTTTGAGATCAGCGAGGCCGACTCCTGTGCCGCCACCCGGGAAGCCGTGGCCCGCGAGCCTTGGGATCTGCTCATTCTTGATGTGAGGTTAGGCGACGGAAACTCGATCGATATCCTACCCGAGTTGCGGGAGACCATGAAACGCCCGGCGGCAGTTTTAGGATTGTCCGCCAGTGTGCTGAAAAATGAAGTGGCCGATGCGCTCGAGGCCGGGTTCGACGATTTTCTTTCAAAGCCGTTTCGCGAGGAGGAGCTGCAATTGCGGTTGGCGAGACTCCTGCGGCTCGATTGGGACTACGAGGGGGTAGAGGAGCTGAGTTCCGCCCCTGCCGGTCCCGATGAAAGTGGTGACATCACGATATCAGCGGACGCATTGGAGGATTTGCGGGCCTTGGCCCAGGTGGGCAATGCGCGCCGGCTGAAGGAACGAATAAATGTCCTCGTCGAAGCTGAGCCCGAGGGGGCTCGGTTGGAGGTCGCCCTGAAGCCCCTACTGCAGCGATATCAGATGGCTGAGATCCGCGCTTTCTTGGAAGGCGTGAATTCCGGGGAACCGAGCTGATTTGGTGTCACTCTCCTGCGGCGCGTAGCTGGCGCAGCTGCTCGGTCAGCCAATCGCCCAGCGGTTGCCGAGAGCCATCGGCGAGCTCGATTTCGTAGCGTTTTCCGGACCACGAACTCTTGGTGGCAAGATTGACGATGAAGGCCTCGGTGGTCTTCGCGTATTTGCCGCCGCGGCGGAGTTTGAGGCGAAGGTGGTTGGCGCCATCGGCCGCATCGTGCTCACGACCATTGCGGTGGAACGTGGCGTCACTGTTTTCGACGATTGAAATCAGCAACGTGATTTCTTTTTCGGCCGATAGCTTGGGCGGGGGCAGCGTGGCCTCTGCCATTGCGAACGATGCGACCGTCGCTGCGCAGATCATCAGGATGAGTCGACGCATTTCAGGTGTCGGCAATCGCCAGGGTCATGATCAGCGGGTTGTGGTCGGAGGTCTCCACTTCCACGGTCCGGCTGTCGCGCACTTCAAGGCCACGGACAAAAACATAGTCGAGCGCGCGTCCGAAACGTCGCGTGCGATGGTCGGGTTCGAAGGAAACGGGGGTGAGTCCGAGCTGGCTTGTCATGGCATCAAGGGCCCGGGATCGGGCGCCGTTCCACGTGTTCAAATCGCCGCTGAAAATGATGGGACCATCGTGGTCGGCCAGCACTTCGCCGATGGTGTCGAGTTGGTC
>CAKZMS010000234.1 GCA_937128785.1 uncultured Opitutaceae bacterium
GATCCACACCAATGACGCCCCCGGCGCCATCACCCGACTGGTGGACATGGGGATCGAACCCTTCTTGGTGGCGTCCTCCATCGAGCTGGTCATCGCCCAGCGGCTGGTCCGCCGCCTCTGCCCGGCCTGCGCCAAAGACGAGGAAATCAATTCTCTCAAGCTGCGGGAGAACATGTTGGTGCTCGGGCTCGATCCCGATGATCCCGCGAATCAAGCCGCCACCCTCAAGGTGCCCTGCGGCTGCGACCGCTGCCGCGGAACCGGCTATCGAGGTCGTATCGGCATCTTCGAAATTTTCCGCCTCAACGAAGAGTTGCACGAGTTGGTGCTCAAACGGGAGTCCACCCGCACGCTCGGACAAGTCGCTCGTAAAAACGGCATGCGCACGCTGGGGCAGTCCGGTTGGGAGAAAATCGTCGCCGGCCACACGACCATGGAGGAGGTCCTGCGGGTCGTCACCGTAACTGAATCCTGATGCCTCACTTCGCCTACACTGCCAAAGACCGCAGCGGGCAGGCTGTCCGGGACGAATTACAGGCTGGGTCGCGCAAGGAAGCCCTGCGCCGACTGCAAGCTCGGGGCCTCAAACCGGTCAAACTCGCGGAAAAAAAGGAAAGCGCCAAACCCCGCGCCGCGAAAGCCAAAGCCAAGGGCAGTACCGCGACGAAAACCAAGTCCGGGGAGAATGCGTTCAGTTTTTCCCGACGGGGAGGTCGGACTCCTTACAATCGCTCACATCGTCTCCCATTCCTCCAGGCTCTTTACGACCTGACGTCCAGCGGACTGTCCGCGGGAGAAGCAATTCGCCTGCTCGCCAACCGCATCAAGGAACCCACCCTTAAGCAGTTGAGTGGGGATATTTGGGATCGCCTGAGCGAGGGCGATACCCTGTCGCATGCCCTGCAGGGGTTTCCGACCATTTTCGATGAATCCACCATCAGTCTCCTGCAGGCCGGTGAGGCTACCGGCAATCTCAACGATACGCTCGCCCGTTTGATTGAGCACCTTTCCGAACAACGGGAACTCCGGCGCCAGCTGATCAACGCCCTCACCTATCCGCTCTTCATGACGGTCGTCGCCGGAGGAGTGATTCTGTTCTTTCTGTTTTTCCTCCTCCCCCGGCTACAGAGCCTGCTGGATGCTCTGGGCGGCGAGTTGCCCTGGTCCACCCAGTTGCTGGTCAACGTCTCCGATTTCACGCTGAAGTATGGCCTGCTGGTCATCGCGGGACTGGTGATGCTCGGCATCAGTTTCTGGCGTTGGCGGGTAACCGAAGCGGGACGATGGGTCACCGACCAATGGAGTCTACGCATCCCGCTCCTGAGTTCGTTCGTTTCGAGCCAGACCGTGCTTTCCTTCAGCCAAACGCTCTCCGTGCTGCTGGAGAACGGCATCACCACGGTCGAAGCCTTGCGGATGACCGAAAAACAGATTGGCAACCGCGTGCACCGGGCGGCCTTTGATGAGGCCACCGATCGGATCATGGAGGGCGAGTCCCTGTCCAACGCGCTGCCGGATACCAAGTGCTTTCCCGACCTCGTGCTCGACCAATTGGCCGTGGGCGAGAACACCGGCAACGTGGTGCCTTCGCTCAAAAAAATTGCCACCACTTACCGGCGTGCCGTGTCCGATCAGCTGAACACCTTCACCAAGGTGATCGCAAGTGGCGTGCTCCTGAGTGTGTTCCTGTTTGTAGGCTTCATCGCCTTCGCGATGGTGAGCGCCATCTTCACGCTGAGCAGCAGCTTCTCAATGTAGCGCGCGCTCAGCGCGCGAAGTTCCAAGTAACAGGTCGCAAGTATCAAGATACCACTCCGGCACCCCGGGCTCATCCGCCTTCGCTCTAAGCTTCGGCGGGACAAGACGAGCCGGACTACAACCGAACGACCGGAAACGTGGCCGATGCAAAACCTACTCTTCGACGGCGTAGACCTCGACGAGGATCGTGCCGGTGCCTTCGGCGAAGCCTTCAGGCTTCACGGTGTATGCGCCCGGCGGCAGTCGCACCAGCACGGCGGCATCCAGCGAGCCATCGGAACTGAGCTGAAAGGCCCCCGTGGTCGCGAAGGCCTCTTTTAGTTCAGTGGTGCCACCCCAGTTGTCGTTCTGGGCGATCACATTTGATTGCCCGGCGGGAATGAGGGAGAGCCGCGGATCCGCCATGACTCCGGTAACTCCAAAGTCGGTCAGAGAGGGGCCTACCACCCGGATCAGCATGGTCTTGGCTCCGGAGCCATCGATCACGAAGCCGGGGGCCAGCACGTTTTCATCGGTGCCGGAGAACCCGAGGGCAGAAACATTCACCAGAGAAATCGGCGCACCGATGGCATCCGGGTCATAAATCTCGGCCAGCGCGATGCCGGAAGCCCCCGCATCCGTTGACTGAATCCGCACGGTGTAGCCTTGGGATCCAGCCGCGGTCGGGCCCGCCCGCGCCCTCCGGCCGCCCGCGCCTTTGGCCCCCGCCCCCCCCCGACCGGCCCCCCCCTCCGCCCTCTCGGCCCCGCCCTCCCCGCCTTCTCTCCGCCCCGTCTCGTCCCCCTGCGCTTTCCTCCCCCCGGCCATCTCAAGGTAGACGTCGGCCGACCGTGGGGCAATCCGTTGAGCCCTCGTGAGCAATGCATCCGCCTTATATACATCCCCAGAAACCCTCAAGGCTCTGGCCTCATTGAGTATCGAGGAGACCATCGGGTAATCATTACTGGTGGCATAACAAACGTCAGCGAACACAAGAATACCTATAGCAAGACAATAAGCTCCATTACGTTGCTTCATTAGAAGTCACGCTCTAACGTCCCCCTGTTAATAAATGTACCCGAAGTTCCCGCACCTCCTTTTGCAGGTGCCGAATTGCTCGCTGGCTGAGCCGGCGTAGCTTTTCGGGTGGAAGC
>CAKZMS010000235.1 GCA_937128785.1 uncultured Opitutaceae bacterium
GGGGAGCTCGTCGAGAAACAGCACGCCGTGGTGCGCCAGCGAAACTTCGCCGGGGCCAGGGATGGTGCCTCCTCCCAATAGACCGACATCGGAAATGGTGTGGTGGGGGCTGCGCACCGGGCGTTGGCCAAAAGCAAAATCGTCGGTGTTCAGGCCGGGGTCGGCGATCGACTGGACACTGAGGATGTCGAGGGCTTCCTCCGCGGTGGGCGGCGGCATGATGGACGGCACGCGCTGCGCGATCATGGATTTACCCGAGCCCGGCGGGCCGATCATGATGATGTTGTGGCCTCCCGCGACGGCGACCTCCATGGCGCGGCGGACGGCGGCCTGGCCCTTTACGTCGCTGAAATCACCGTGGGAGTCGTCGTAGCTGGCGATGGCCAGAGGCTCGGCCGGAGACAGCTCCAATTCTCCGGCCAGGAAGCGAGCCGCCATATCGAGCGACTCGACGGCGTAGACCTCAAGATCGGGCAGCAGGGCGGCTTGGGCGGCTGAGGAGGGGGGCAGGAGGACGCCGCGTTTGCCGAGTTGGCGTGCGAGCTGGGCGATGGCCAGGGCGCCGCGGATCGGCCGGGTGGCGCCGGATAGTCCCAGCTCGCCGGCAATGAGATAGTCGTCGAATCGCGCGGTGGTCAGCTTGCCCATCGAAGCGAGCAGACCCAGCGCGATGGGCAGGTCATAAATGGGCCCCTCCTTGCGCAGGTGCCCGGGCGCGAGGTTGATGGTCGTGCGGGTGCCGGGGGATTCGAAGCCACTGTTCACCAAGGCGGACGAGACCCGATCCCGTGATTCCTTCACGGCGGCGTCGGGCAGACCTACGATGATCGTATCGGGTTCACCGGTTTCGCCGGCGTTGACTTCCACCTGCACCACCTCGGCGTCGATCCCACGGCGGGTGGCCGACTTGATGGTCGCGAGCATACTCGATGATCAAATCGAAGTCGCTTCGGGCGCAAGCGTGGCGATGCGCTCCTTGATGATCTTCATGTTATTCTCCACCGCCCGGATGTAGGGATTCGGGCCATCGGGGAAGGGGTCCGCGAGGTAGCGGTAAACGCCGCGAAAATCCTTCTCGAGTTTGGGCAGGACGAAATCCACCCAAAAGCTGGGGGTGCGTCGAATGAGATCCTCTGCGGAACTGAAACTCCGGTCGGATTCCGGGATGCCTTGATAGTCATCGGACTCCTTGAACTCTCCGTAAAGGATCTCCAGTTCATCGGGATAGTCGGCGGCGGCCAGTTGGCCGAGGTAGTCGGCGGTGGTGACGGCGGCCCCGATGATCAGTTCAGACTCACTTTTGAACTCGAGTTTGTTGATATTGGCCGAGGGGCCGGTGCAGTGGATGGCGTTGACCACAAACTCTATCCCCTCCGGGCGAACGCTATGGCGGGGGAGTTGGGAGGCAGCCACCGCCGCGCTGCGGAGCACGTGCGTGTAAGTGAATTTGGCGCCGGTGCCACCACCGTCAGCGGAGGTGGTCAGGTAACCTGAGTCGTGCAACAAGATGGCTACCATGCCCAGCTGGATCTGCCGCCAGGTCAGAACGGGGACGGCGCGTGCGATATCCCGTCCTGCGACAATTTCGGCCATGCACAGGCTGGCTTGCAGGGTGTGCTGGAGATCGTGATAGCCCAGATCGATGCGCCGATAGTCTCCAAACTGACCATTGAACATCAGGCCGATGTCTTCGAAGACGGCGTCGAACAGGGACAAATCCCCCTTACTCTCAATTCCCCGCAAAAGTTCCCGAATCCGCGCTCCCACCGCGTGGGGGTCTCTGGTGTCGACATCGGGAAAGGAAAGCATAACGGTGTTCTTCGGTCCTCGCGGGGAGGATCGAGAATGTAACTAAATTGCGACAGCAGCGAGCAAGACCTTTCTAGGGTATCTTCCCGAGTAACAACGGACGTAAAACGTGATCATTGGACTAACCGGAGGCATGGGTTGTGGCAAAAGTGCCGCTGCCGCCATCTTCGTGCAGAAGGGGTTTCGGCTCCTCGATTCAGATGCCATCATCAAGCAGGAGATTCTGCGTGACGAGGCGGTGATTGGCTTCGCGCGCGATCGTTGGGGGGATGAAGTGGTCGATACGACGGGCCAGCTGGACCGCGGTGCCGTGGCCAAGCAGGTATTTTCCAGTGATGAAGAGCGGGAAATTTGGGAAAACGAGATCCATCCCCGGCTGTATGCGATCTGGCGTCAGCGGTTGGAGGATGCTCCCGGAACTGACTGGGTGGTGGAGGTGCCGCTGCTCTTCGAACAAAGGCTCGAAAATTGGTTTGATTTCATCTTCTGCGTGGCCTCAAGTCCGGACGTTCAGCTCGCCCGGCTGAGTGAGCGCGGAATTTCCCAGGCGCTTGCCGGGCAACGAATTTCGAAGCAAATGCCTTTGAGTCGTAAACTCGAATTGGCCGATATGGTGCTGTGGAACGACGGTTCGCTTTCTTTTTTGCAGCAACAAATTGACCAAGCTCTCACCGAAATGGCCGCTCAGGCCGGATCTGTGTAAGT
>CAKZMS010000236.1 GCA_937128785.1 uncultured Opitutaceae bacterium
CGGTGACCTTGGACCGCAGCTCTTCGATGATTGCCTTGGCCTCGCGCTTGCGGTCCGCGGCGGTCGTCAGGGCCACCTGCACCTGCCCCAGATTGGTGCCGCGCCGCTCCTGCGGATCGCCCGGGCTGTCGGTTTGGATGCCGACCGTCGTCAGGAAATAATCCAGCTCCGTCTCGGGCAGCTTCGCGATCTGGGCCTCGCGTTTGGCGAGATCCAAATCTGACTCGGTCATAATCTTGACCAACTCCTTGAAACGCACCTTGGGCTCCCAACCCAATTGCCGTTTGGCCTTGGCCGGATCGCCAATCAACAGATCCACCTCCGCCGGACGCTCATAGCGTTTGTCGTATTCGACATACTTCTCCCAGTCCATGTCCAGCAGGGCGAAGGTTTCTTGGATGAACTCTTTGACCGTGTGCGTCTCGTTGGTCGCGACGACATAATCGTCGGGGTTGTCCTGCTGCAGCATGACCCACATCATCTCGACGTATTCCTTGGCGTAACCCCAGTCACGTTTGGCATCGAGATTGCCCATGTAGAGCTTCTCCTGCAGACCCAGTTTGATGCGCGTAGCGGCACGGGTGATCTTGCGGGTGACAAACGTCTCTCCCCGGCGGGGCGACTCGTGGTTGAAGAGAATGCCGCTGGAAGCATGCAAGTTGTAGGATTCGCGGTAGTTCACCGTGAGCCAGTGGGCATACATCTTGGCACAACCGTAGGGCGAACGCGGCCAAAACGGCGTGGTTTCGACCTGGGGCACTTCCTGCACCTTACCGAACATCTCGGAGGAGGAAGCCTGGTAATACCGGCATTTTTCCACGAGGCCTGCTTCGCGAATGGCCTCCAGGATCCGAACCGCGCCCACACCGACCACATCTCCGGTGTATTCGGGAATATCGAAGGACACCCGCACGTGGGATTGGGCACCAAGATTGTAGATCTCGTCCGGCTGTAGATCGTAGAGCAGTTTTACCATCTGGACGGAATCGGCCAAATCACCGTAGTGAAGGAACAACTTCACTCCGTTGATGTGCGGATCACTGTAAAGGTGATCGATACGACTCGTATTGAAGGTCGAGGCGCGACGGATGATACCGTGGACTTCGTAACCCTTGGCCAAAAGGAGTTCAGCGAGATAGGAACCGTCCTGTCCCGTGATGCCGGTGATGAGTGCTTTTTTCATTCGCGCTGAGACCTAAGCGGACGGCTGCACCACCCCGCAAGCCTGCAAAATCCCTCGTCTTCTTGCCTGACGAGGCTGGCAGCTGCACGGTGGGTTCATGCGAATCGTTTTGATCGTCGCCCAGTCCCTCGATGGCTTCATTACCCGGCACAGCGAGCCCGGAGCCGAATGGACGTCACCAGCCGACAAAAAGTGGTTTCGCGAATCTCTGGGCCAGTTTGATGCCCAGGTGATGGCGAGCAAAACCTACGCAACGGTGCGGGAACGCATCCTCCAAGAGAACTGCCCGGCTCCGTTCCGGATGATCATGACCCGCCAACCCGATCAGTTCGCCGATGATCAAATACCGGGGAAGCTGGAGTTTTCCTCGGCGGAACCAGCCAGCATACGCGATCGGCTGATTAATGCCGGTTGCCATGCTTGCGCGCTGTTGGGGGGTGCCACCGCCCACGATGCCTTTCTGGCGACCGAACTGGTGGATGAGATGTGGGTGACCATCGAACCGCGAATTTTCGGAACGGGCACCCCGGTGGTAGCGAAGAGGCAGGACCGGGAGCTAGTGTTGATCGATTCCCAGCGCCTGCCCAAAAGCGATTCCGTCGTGCTTAAATATCGGATCCGTTCATGAGCGCAGGTTCCAAACCGCCCAACTGGTCGATGCAGTTTTTGAAGATCATGGTAGGAATCGTGGTGATATCGCCCTTGGTTGGAGCCCTGCTTTACCTGCTGACATCGGGCTTCGTCACTTCTGAGGCCGAACCCCGCGAAACTGCGCTCGCCGGCGCCAAACTGGGGCTATTGATAGGAGGATTCGCCTCCCCGTTCGCCGCCCTGGGGGTGACCGCCCGGATCATCCTCAGGCATAAGGCAACGAATCCGGAAAATCAGGAATCTGGATCTCTCGAGTCTCGTTGAAATCATCGGTGACCAGGTGAGTGAGCCTTCGCTCCACTTAGGCGTGAAGATTCTACATTGCATGCAATTTGGCTTTGGGCTGATGGTTCTCCCAATGCCCATCATTCTCCGCATTCTCTATTCCGTTCTGGCGTTCGCCTTCGCCGGATCAGTATCCGGACAGACGGAATTCGAATCGAGTTACTTCCCTTATGGTGGGGTGCCCGAGAGTAAACCCGACTTTCCGATAAGCCCGGCGATCGAGCGGATCTACGACGACTATCCCGCCCCGCAACCCGAGTTCAACGAGCTGTTTTCCAACTTCAAATACACCCCTCTCCAAGGCCTGGATTACCACAATCACGACGGCACCCTTTCACGTCGCGACCCCAGCAAGGTGATTCGGGTAAACGGACGATACTATGTTTGGTATACTCGTCGCCATTCCAATTCTCCTCCCCGTGGAGCTAGTGGTGGGACCGATGTAATTCCATCCTTTGATTGGGATCTGGCCGAAATCTGGTATGCCACCAGTGAGGACGGATTTACCTGGAAGGAACAGGGGGTAGCGGTGAAGCGCCCACCCAAACCCAAGGCCGGTTGGCGGTCGGTATCCACGCCGGACATCCTGCAATGGGACGGGAAATTCTATCTTTATTATCAGGCATTCCTCGAAATGCCGGGCACCCGTGGTGACTTTTGCCCGGTAACGGTTTCCGTGGCGGAGTCACCGGACGGTCCTTGGCGATACGTGGACGATATTGTGGTGAAGAACGGTCCCGACGGAACCTGGGATCAATTCGTGATCCACGATCCCTACCCTCTCGTTTATCGGGACAAGATCTACCTTTATTACAAATCCCAGTTGGGGGCCGAACCCAAGGCGCCAATGTGGGGTTTGGCCATCGGCGAGGATCCTCTCGGCCCGTTCGAAAAGTATCCCCTGAATCCCATCACCAACTCCGGACACGAAACGGGGCTTTTCCCTTTCCAGGGGGGAATAGCGGCATTGGTGAGTAGGCATGGGCACGAGCACAATACCATCCAGTGGGCGCCTGACGGAGTGCGCTTCGAAATTGCCGCCATGACTGCCGTAATGCCCGTCGCCCCGGGACCGTATGTGCCCGACGCCTTCACCAACACCACGGATGGCCGTGGCATCACTTGGGGCCTCAGCCACTTCCGCGGACAAGGGGGCAAGGGAAGAAAACACAGCATCTTGGCAAGGTTCGATTGTGACCTGAGCCAGGACGTCGATGACCCGGACATGAAAAACACCGACATCTTCGTTCGCCCCGAAGTGTATTTCCAGTTTGGGCTTACCCCGCGGCAAAAACGGGAACGCACGATGCCGCCCCCGTCCGGATCTGACTAAATCTGGAAGTCGGGCTGGCCGCTGATTTCGTGCAGGCCGCACTCCCGTTTTTGCCCCCCGAAGCGCGTGTCTTCTTCGGACATCCCGGGCGCCAACGGTGTGGAACTGTGCCAGTCGCCCACGGACACGTAGCCTTGATCCCAGAGTGGATGGTAGGGCAACTCGTGCTCAGTCAGGTAGCGGTGAATCTCCCGGTTATCCCAATCGATGATCGGGTGAATCTTGGTGACCTTGTTCTGCACCTGCAACACCGGTCGATTTTCCCGCGTACTGCTCTGGGAGCGGCGTAGGCCGGCAAGCCAAGCCTCCGCGCCGAGCTCGCGCACGGCCCGATCCATCGGCTCGACCTTGTTGAGCAAATTGTAGCGATCCAACGCCTCCGGTCCCTGTTCCCAACGCTTGCCGAACAACGCTTCCTGGCGAGCGGGCGTGACACGAGGTTGGTAAACCTTGAGGTTCAGTTCGAGCCGCTCAGTCAGTTGCTCGGCGAAACGGTAAGTCTCCGGAAAGAGGTAACCAGTGTCGATGAACACCACCGGGATATCGGGCTGCTGCCGCGTGACCAGGTGCAACATGACCGCCGATTGCACGCCAAAGCTTGTGGTGAGAATCAGCCGGTCGCCGTAGCGGTCGACGGCCCACTGCACGCGCGCTTCCGCCGACAACACCTCCAAATCGGGTTGCAGAGGAACGATGGGAGCGGCGGCTGCTTCACTCATGGACAGATCACCCTGCTCCATTCCGCGGTGGAGTAAAGTCGTTATTATAGGTTTGTTTACCTACAAACCTTAGTTACCTCAATTACAACGCCTTAAGCAGTCTCTGGATTTCCTCGGCCTTGGCTTCGAGATCGGCCAACTGCTTGCGCGCACCTTCAATAACCGGCGGAGGGGCTTTGGACACGAACGCTTCATTGGCCAAGCGGCCCTTGGTGCCGGCGATGTGTTTCTGCACTTGCGCCAATTCCTTGGTCAGGCGGGTGCGCTCGGCTTCCGGATCCACTTTGATGCCTGTATCCAAATAAACCGTGCCGAAGGGCGATACCGCCGCCGGCAACGCCGGTTCGTCGCCCGTGCGGGTGATGGCTTCGGCACCGATCAGGCGCGTGAGTTTGGCCACATGCGGTTCGATTGCCGACCATTCTTCGTCGGAGGCAACGAGTTGGAAGGTGACATCCCGCTTCTGGGCGACCGCTTGGTCGGCCTTGAGCTGGCGAGCCTGGGAGGTGAACTGCTTGAGTTGATCCACCCGCGAGGAAGCTTCGGCGTCGAGGGCCCGGCCGCGGGTCGCAATGGCTTGAGCCAACTCGTCGGCCGTCTCCAGCCGATTGTCCTGCAGGAAGGTTCCTGCTTCGCCGTAGCCCAGCAGCCGCCAGAGCTCTTCGCTGATGAACGGAGCAAACGGCTCAAACAACAGCAGGAACTGGCGGATGACCAAATCCTGAACCGCGAGAGCATGACCCTTGGCTGCCGGATTCTGCACGCGGGTCTTGGCGACCTCCACATACCAATCGCAAAAATCGTTCCAGAAAAACGTATAGAGCTTCTGGGTGGCCGCGGCGAATTCGAAGTCGGCGAAACTCTTCTCCAACACACGCATCGTATCGATGAGCGCGTTGAGGATCGCGTGGTCATCCTCGTCGAATTGATCGGGTTCCAATCGCGCGATCACGGCATCGAGCGATCCATTGTCGCTCATCTCGCCGCTCATGGTCCGGAAACGGCAGGCGTTCCACAACTTGTTACAGAAATTCTTCCCGCCTTCGATCCGGCCCTCATCGAACTTCACGTCCTGGCCAAGCGGCGCAATCTGCAGACGGCCAAAGCGCAGCCCATCGGCGCCATAGTGCTCGATGAGATCCAACGGATCGGGCGAGTTGCCGAGCGTCTTCGACATCTTGCGGCCCTGTTTATCGCGCACGATGCCGTTGAAATAGACGTGCTTGAAGGGCAAGCGACGCTCGACGGGCTCGCCGGGGCGGGCAAACTCCAGGCCGGCCATGATCATGCGGGCGACCCAAAAAAAGATGATGTCCGCTCCGGTGGCCAGGGTGGTCGTCGGATAGAAGGCATCGAAGTTCGCCTGCTTCTGTTCATCCGCGTTCGGCCAACCCAGCGTGCCCATAGGCCACAACCAGGACGAGGCCCAGGTGTCCAAGACATCCTCTTCCTGATCCCAGTTCTCGGGATCGGAAGGGCCCTCAATCGAAACGTGAATCTTGGCGGGGTCCGTCAGGTCCGCTTCGGTCAGGGTCTCCTTGTCGAGGCCCTTGGCATACCACACA
>CAKZMS010000237.1 GCA_937128785.1 uncultured Opitutaceae bacterium
CAAGCCGAGGTGCTTGAACTCAAGGACGGCACGATTTTGAACGGCTCCTTCGCTGGTGGCACCGCCGGCACGGTGCGCTTCACCACCGACAGTGGTATGCAGGTGGTCCCCACCGATCAGATCATCGCGTTGACTTTCACCGGTGGTGGCGCGCCGGCCGCCGCGGCACCGGCACCCACGCCCGCTCCGACCGCGGCTCCGGCTCCCGCGTCCATGGCGGCACCGGCCCCCGCGGAAGTCACCGTTCCTTCCGGCACCGTCCTTAATGTCCGCACCTCGCAGGTGCTTACCACGGACCAGGCGAAGACCGGCGACAAATTCACGGGCCGGCTCGAAGCTGACCTCGTGGTGGATGGTGTGGTAGTCGCCCCGCGCAACACCCAGATCTATGGCACGGTCGTGAAAGCCGAGCGCGCCCGCCGCGTCCGCGGACAGTCCGTCTTGGTGATCAGGATGACGGATATCATGATCAACGGCCAGATGCAGAAGATCGCCACTACCACCATCGGCCAGGAAGGTGAACGCTCCGGTGGACAGGTCGTGAGGGGAGCCGTGGCCGGAGCCGCCATCGGTGGCATTGCCGATGGCAGCAGCGGAGCCAAGGATGGCGCCGGTTGGGGTGCCGTGGCCGGCGGCCTCAAGCGCGGCCAGGCCATCTACGTACCCAGCAATACTCTCCTGCAGTTCTCCACCACCGCCGCCTTTCAGCTACCGGTGGCCAAATAAACGACCGTTGTGAATTTTCGCCCCCTCTTCTCCCTGCTGCTCGGTCTGACCCTCATCGGGGGGCAACTTTCCGCCGAGCCCAGTCCGGATATGCCCGGGCTGGTGGTAGAGAGGGATACCGGGGGCTGGCTCGCTCTCAATGTGGAGAACAATGCGCTGGTTCTGCGCTTTTATGACGCCAACCGATCTCAAATCGCGCCCGATGCCCCCCGGGCCATGGCGTTTTGGCGTTTTCGCAACAAACGCAACCGCCAGCCCATGACCCTGCAGGGCAACGCCCTCATCTCCCCCCAACGGATCTATCCCCCCTTCGCCTACACGGTGAACATCTCCCTGCTCACCATGGAGGACAACGACGTCACCGAGAGCCACAACTTCGACATGCGGCATTTCCAGACGCCGGCTGAAGGCGATTCAGCCCCGCAAAGCTAAACTCCGCTCCCTCCCGCCATGAATCCCTACCATATCGTCGATACCACCAAACCGTTCTCCCAAGCCGCTGCTGACCTTGAAGCCGCCGTGCCCGCCCATGGGTTCAGTGTGCTCCATGTCCACGACCTCGGAGCCAAACTCCGCGCCAAGGGCGTCGAGTTCACCGAAGAGTGCCACGTCCTGGAGGTCTGCAATCCCACCCAAGCCGGCAAGGTCCTCTCCACCGACATGCGCCTCAACACCGCGCTCCCTTGCCGCATCTCCGTCTACACCGAAAAGGGCCAAACCAAAATCGGCATGATCAAACCCGGCGACATGCTCGCCTCGCTCTCCGACGACCCCGCTCTCGCCACGGTTGCCAACGAGGTCGAGGCCACCACCACCGCCATAATCGCCGACGCCGTCTAGGCTGAGGGCATTCCCCCTCGAATCCAATCCGGACTTGGCCTTTCGCCAGTCCGGATTTCTCATGCCCCCGCGACCATGCGACGTTTTCTATCCGAGCCCTTAATCCATTTCCTCCTGCTGGGAGCCGCGCTGTTCGCGGTGTTCCAATACACCGCAGACCCCGAGGCGGAAGATCTGTCCGCCGATCGGGAGATTGTCGTCACCCCGGGACGAATCGAAACGCTGGCGGCCAACTTTGCCAAGGTCTGGCAGCGCCCCCCCTCGGATCAGGAACTGCGGGGCCTGGTCGAGGACTTCATCAAGGAAGAGATCTTCTATCGCGAAGCCCTGGCCCTCGGCATGGATCGGGATGACACCATCATCCGCCGCCGCCTGCGCCAAAAACTGGAATTCATCACCACCGATCTGGCGGACCAGGTGAATCCGACGGATACTGAGCTGCAGGCTTTCCTCGAGGCAGATCAGGAAACTTACCGCATCGATCCGGTCCTCAGTTTTGAGCAGATCTACCTCGATCCCGCCCAACATCGCGACGAGATCGAGGACGTCCTCGGATCCCTCCGCGTCAAGATCACCAACGCCGAGTCCGCCGCCGACCTCGAGGGACTGGGCGACCGCTTAATGATTCCCACTTCGTTCGAAGGCGTAACGGTCTTCGAAATCGATCGCACCTTCGGCCGCGGTTTCGGTGCCGAGATCGCCGTCCTGCCCCTCGACACCTGGTCGGAGCCCCTGCGATCCGGCTACGGACTGCACTTCGTCCGCGTGAGTGAGCGCATCGACGGGCGCCAACCCTCCCTCGAAGAAGTTCGCGAAGAGGTGGAGCGCGACTGGCGCGTCGATAAACAAAAATCGACCACGGAGGCATTCTACAGCGCCCTCCGCGACCGCTACACGATCACCGTCGAAGACGCCCCTGCGTCCGCGCAGTGACGTGGTTCAAAGTTCCAAGTTCCAAGTTCCAAGTTGAAGGCCTCTTCCTCCCCCCTCCGATCTCTCTGTTTCCTCCTGTGAAAACACCCTCTGCCTCAAAGCGCTTTGCGCCTTCTTGCGCCTTTTTGCGGCTATCCCGTTTCAGGCTGACGGCACCTTCGACTTTTTCGCCAGTCGTGCAGCGGTGGGACGAAGGCGGACACATCTTAGACCAGTGCCCCTTCCGTCATTGGACATTGAACTTTAGTCTTTGGTCATTGGTCACTCCTACCTTCGATCGCGCCGAATCAGCCCTTCAGTCCTGCCTCTCCGGTTTGTGGTCAAAACGTTGACCAACGACTGGTTTTCAACGATTTTACAGTGCTGTGAACGTCATCCTGGCCAAAAACTTGAAGTCCATTGCGGACTTGTGCCGCACGCATGGTGTCTCGCGCGTTGAGACATTCGGGTCAGTATTGACTCCGGAATTTGGCCCAGGAAGCGACATTGACCTTTTGGTGGCCTTTGAGCGGAAGCCCGACACCAACGCGTTTAATCAGTATTTTGAGTTCAAGGAATCGCTGGAGCGAGTTCTTCAACGTCCGGTGGAGCTGGTCTGCGCAACTTCGGTCCGAAACCAAGCGTTTCGTAAGAACGTTGAGAAATTAAAGGTTCCTCTTTTTGCCGCATGAAGGCGAAGCACATTGAGGATATCCGAACCGCTTGTGTGGAACTGGATGAACTTCTCAGTGGCAAAACCCTGGCCGATTTGGGATCAGACAGGGCCCTTCAACTGATATTGGAACGAGAATTCGAAATTATCGGTGAAGCCCTGAGTCGGCTTCAACGAACCGATCAGGCGGCATTTGCCAAAATTTCTCAGGGGCACCGTATAATTGGAACCCGCAACATCTTGGCGCATGGCTATGACATCATTGACCATCGGATTCTTTGGGATGCCTACCAACAGGATCTACCTCTCCTTCTAAACGAATTGGGATCCCTTTAAACGCGCCTCCACGACCGCTGGCCGCGTCACAAAACAGCGTCCTATTGGGTTCAGTCTAACCGCACCTTCGACCTTGTTCTTCCGATCGCCCCGCGGGCGCCCGACTCC
>CAKZMS010000238.1 GCA_937128785.1 uncultured Opitutaceae bacterium
AGAAGAGCACCTATTACCTCGACGGCAAACAGGTGGTCCTGCATTCACACGGTCTGCGTCTGGTGAGTGCCGGCCTGCTGGAAATGCTGGAAGATGTCGAATTCGACGCGATCGGCGGCATGTCGATCGGCGCGGATCCGATTGTCGCGGGTGTGCTCGCGGTTGCTGCAGAGCAGGGCCGAGCGCTGAACGGGTTTATGGTCCGCAAAGAACCCAAGGGGCACGGTACCAACAAATATGTCGAAGGCCCCGTGCAGCCTGGTGACAAAGTGGTGATCGTGGATGACGAGGAGCTGATGCGGGAGGTTTTGGCTGAACATCTTCGCTCCGATTACGAAGTCGAGACAGCCGCCTCGGCGGCGGAAGCCGATATTCAATTGGGATCGATGCGCTTTGATCTGGTTCTCGTGGACCACCTGATGCCGAACGAAGTCGGGCTGGATTTTTTGATGCGGGTCCGGGCGCACTTCCCGGAAACCCGGCGCCTCCTGATCACCGGCTATCTCAATCCCGACCTCATTTCCCGGGCCCAGCAACTTGCTGATCTTAGCGGTTATCTCATCAAGCCGATCAACGCGACTCAGTTGAAGGCCGCGGTGACCGGAGCGCTGGCCCACTGAATCTCAGACCTCGGCCAGTTTCGGTCGGAGGTATTCAGCGGTCGGCGAGCGTTTCTTTTTAAGCATTCCCGCAAGGTTCCCTTGATGGATGAGCTTGCCGCCGTCGGGACCGCCTTCCGGTCCGAGTTCAACGACGTAGTCGGCTTCCGCGATGAGATCCAAATGGTGCTCGATGACGACTACCGTGTGCCCTTGGTCGACAAGATTCTGCAGCAGTCGAATCAGCTTTTCGCAGTCGCTCAGATGCAGGCCGATGGTGGGTTCCTCCAGCAGGTAGAGATTGAGCGGATTCGTTCCGCGTTTGCGATCGGTGAACGAAGCAAGTCCGCGGGAGAGCTCGGCAATGAGCTTCAGTCGCTGCGCCTCACCGCCCGAGAGCGTGGGGGAACTTTGACCGAGCGAAAGGTAGCCCAGTCCGCAGTCCACCATGAGTTGGCAGACTTCGCCCAGCTGGCTGTGGAAGGAGAAGAACTCGGCGGCCTCTTCGAACGTCAGCTGCAACACTTGGCCGATGGTCTTTTCGTTCCAGGTGACGTCGTCCAGCTCGGGAGCATAGCGAGAACCGTTGCAGTCTTCGCAGCCCAAATAGGTGTCGGGCATGAAGGCCATCTCCAGCTTCACGCGTCCCGCGCCCTTGCAGGTCTCACAACGCCCGCCGGCGGTGTTGAATGAGAAACGACTGGCGGTGTAGCCCCGCATCCGCGCTTCGGGCAGAGAAGCAAAAAACTGCCGGATGAGATCAAAGATACCCAGATATGTCGCCGGAGTGGAGCGAGGAGTTTTCCCAATGGGTGACTGGTCGACCTCGATGACTGTGCGGAAGGGCAGCTTGCCGCGCAGCTCACCGAACGGCGGCGAACCTACAGCGGCTTCGGCCTCGGGAAATGTACCTTTCCGCATCATGCCACGTCCGGTAATTTTGGTCTGCGGATGCTTGATGGCCTCGGCGATGGCCGGCCGTAGCACGTGTCGGAAAAGGGTGGATTTGCCGGCGCCGCTGGGGCCGACGGCCATGATCAAACGCCCCAAAGGCAAACGCAGATCGAAGCCCTTCAGGTTGCGGAATCGCACATCGGTCAGCTCCAACCAGTCCGAGGTAGCGGATGCTTTGGCGGGTGTCTTGATGAGCCGCCGGTAGCTGCCGTTGAGCGGGTGCTGGATACCCTTGTCGAGAAACAGTCCGGTGAGTGATCGATCGTTGCGACGAATCTCCCGGGGCGTGCCCATGGCGAGCAATTCGCCGCCGTTTTTGCCGGCGCCGGGGCCGAGGTCGATGATGCGGTCGGCGCGCAGCATCAACTCGTCATCATGCTCCACGACGAGCAGCGAGTTCCCCTTATCCCGCAACGACTCCAGCGTCTCAATCAGGCGTTCGTTGTCTCGGGCGTGCAAGCCGATGCTCGGTTCATCCAGCACGTAGAGCACGCCGGCCAGATTGGTGCCCAGTTGAGCGGCCAGACGGATGCGTTGGGCCTCGCCGCCGGAGAGCGTGGCGGTGGGGCGGTCGAGGGTCAGGTAGCCGAGTCCGACGTGGTCGAGGAACTTTAACCGTTCTTCGATTTGCGGCAGGATGTCGCGCAGGATCAGTTGATCCCGTTTCGAAGTCTTCAGGTGGGCTAATTGATCAATGAGTTGTGAGGAGGTGCAGCCGAGCAAAGCCGGTAACGACAGGGGGTCACGCCGACCTTTGAGATGCAGTTTCACGGCTCGCACGATCGGGTTGAGTCGCGCCCCCAGGCAGTCGGGACACAGGGTGGATTCCTTGTCTTC
>CAKZMS010000239.1 GCA_937128785.1 uncultured Opitutaceae bacterium
CATCAGTCAGGGCTTCACCCGCCCCGGTCCGGTCACCTTGCGCAAGGGTCAACTCTCCATCGGCGACGGCACCCCCGACGCAGTTGGCCAATATGACATGATCTCCATTGCCCCGGAGAATGTCGGCTACCTCACGGGCTGGACCGCCAAGCTTTCCCTCGCGACTACGTTGCGAGGCGGCATCTCCACGCAGCGGGCCCTTGATATCAACGCCGTCCTCAAGCGGCGCACCGCCAAGCGGCGACTTTATGCCGACTTCCTCTCCAGCTACAGTGAAACCGAGGGTTTTGTGAGCTCGGACAGCGTCCGTTCCAATCTCTACTTCGATCTGCTCCGCACCCGCCGGACCTTTATCCGGGCAGCCTCGCTCGAGTTCTTTCGCGACCCGGTGCAAAACATCTCCCGCCGCACCACCGTCGGTGCTTCCTACGGTTACTACATCGTGGATAACCGCAAGCGAACCTGGGATGTGTCCATCGGTCCGGCTTGGCAGCGGATCATCTACATCCAAGTGGAAGGCGACCAACCGCGGGAAGAGAACGAACCCGCGTTGGTGCTCAGCAGCCAGTTCGATTTGGAGCTCACCAAGAAATTGGACCTTACTGGCAACTACAGCCTGAACTGGGCCGACAGTTCCGCCGGGGCCACGTTTCATACCCTCACCAAACTGGAGTATGAGCTCACCCGGTTTCTCGATCTCGACATCAGTCTGATCTGGGACCGCATCGAGGATCAGGTTCCTAACGAGTCCGGTGAAACCATCTCCAACGATGACTACCGCGTCACCGTCGGCATCGGCCTGGACTACTAGCCCCGGGCGGAACCCTTCGATCGAGCTTCCCCCCCGCCAATTCCCTCGCCTATCTCCCTTGCGATCCGGGCGCGGTTTTGTATCCGTTTCTTTCCTCCACCTACGCCTTTATGAAAAAAATCCTCCTCCTCGGTGCCCTCGGTGCCGCTGCTCTTGCCCTGCTCACCGGTTGCGCCACCAAACCCATGATGGCCTTCGAGCTCAGCCCCGATGTCGACACCTCCGAGTTCAAAACCTTTGCGCTCATGCCCCTGCCCGAGCGGGTCAAGGGAGCCCGGCTCGATGCCCTGCAGCGCTACGGGGCCGCAGCCGAAGACGCCATGCGGGAGTCTCTGATCGCCCACGGCTACACCGAAGCTCCCTTCACCGAGGCCGACTTCGCCATCAACCTGAAGGCTGCGGTCACCCCCAAACTCAACGTGTCGCAATGGGGCTACACCACCGGCAACTACGCCGGATCCGGCTATTGGGGCGCCAGTTCCTACTATGAAGTGGTCGCCGATGTGGACGTCACCGCCAACGACCACGCCATCGTCGTGCTCGAGATCTACGAGAACAAGGAGAAGACCCTCGCATGGTGTGCCTGGATGGTGGACAAGACCAAAAAGAACCGCATCCCCGTCGAGGAGTTCAAAGACCTGCTCAAAGGCATGCTGGCAACGTTCCCGGCCAAATCCTAATTTTCGGGAACTAAATCCCCCTCAACAAACTCCTACTCGATCCAACCAATTCAACTGCTATGAAATCTCCCCAAAAATCCCTCATCGCTGTCCTGGCCGCCGCCGTGCTCTTCGCTCCGCTCGGTGCGCTTGCCAAAAAACAAGAGCTTCCGGAAATCTCCGAAGACGGTCTGCACAAGGTCTCCAAACCGAAAAATTCCGACGTCGCCTACGTCCGTCCGGGCGTGGACTTCGGCACCTACAACACCGTCAAGATCCTCGAGCCCTACATCGCCTTCCGCAAGAACTGGCAGAGCGACCATAACTCCACCGACCGCATGAACCGGGTCTCCGACCGCGATATGGAGAAGATGATCGCCAAAGGTAAGGAGCTCTTCATGACCGAATTCAAAAAGGTGCTCGAGAAAAAGGGCTACCCGGTCGTCGACGAAATCAATTCGGACACCCTCATCGTTCGTCCCGCCATCATCAACCTCGACGTTTACGCTCCGGACCCCAACCGCACCGCCGGTATCTGGAACAAGATCTACACCGATGGCGCCGGCCAAGCCACACTCTACATCGAGCTCTTCGACGGACCCAGCAGCCAGATCCTGGCCAAGGCCTTTGACCACAAAGACGGCGCCATGGAGGGCAACAGCTGGCGCATGCCGCGCACGCAAAACTCCAACATCAACGACGCGCGCAACGCCATGCATGACTGGGCTCTCGCCCTCGCCAACGGTCTCGAACGCGCCAAGGAAGAGCGCACCGAGTAACCCTCGCCAACGCCCTTCCGTTGAAAAAAAACGCCCCGGTTTCCGGGGCGTTTTTTTTGGGCCCGGGAAAAATCGAAAATCACGTTCGCATCCCCGACCCGTCTTCGCTGGGATCAGCGGCAGTTGAAGCAGGAAGTCCTACCACTCCTCATTTCGATCGTAACCCTGCCATGGTGGATGGGTTGCGCTCCTTCGACCGAACCCGCGTCGACCACTCCCCGCCCAGCCGCCGCCCCGACGGTAGCCCGGGACGATACGGTGATCGCGGTCATCGACGAGGCCCTCCGCCAACGCTCAACCGTGCCCGATCCCGGGGTCGCCTCCTGTGCCGCCTGTCACGCCGAGGAGGTCCGCAAATGGCATGGCTCCCAACACGCCAACGCCAACCGGCTTGTCAGCGCCGAGCACGACCAGGCCGCCTTCAAACCGGCCCGCACCTTGGCCCACGGTTCGTTCCGGACCACCACGCGCTGGGCCGACGGCGGACCCGAATTCGAATCCGTCGGCCCCGACGGCACGACCGGGCACCGGCCCGAAGCGGCCATCGGGGTGGAGCCACTCGTCCAGTATCTCGCCCCCTTCCCCGGCGGACGCCTGCAGGTAATCGACGTCTCGCACGACCCTCACGAGGACGCCTGGTTCAACGCCTTTGGCGACGAAGACCGCCAACCGCACGAATGGGGGTTCTGGAAGAACCGTTCCATGAACTGGAATACCCGGTGCGCGTTCTGCCACATGACCGGATTCGAGAAAAACTACGAACCCGCGACCGACACCTTTGCATCCACCTGGGATGCCATGGGCATCTCCTGCGCCCAGTGTCACCAAATCGATGATACGCCCGGCACGACCGCTCATCCGGACTGCCCGGTGAGCCCCGGCAAGGTCGTGGCCTCGCCCGATCGCATCATGGCCAACTGCGCCCCCTGCCATTCCCGTCGCGAGGAGCTGACCAGCGACTTCCATCCGGGTGATGCCTACCACGACCACTTCCGTCTGGCCCTGCTTAGCCAGCCCGGCGTCTATCACGAAGACGGGCAGGTCCGGGACGAAAATTTTGAATACGGCTCCTTCATCAGCAGCCGCATGCACCATGCCGGTGTGTCCTGCCTCGACTGCCATGACCCGCATTCCGGCGGCATGATTCTACCCGTTGAAAACAACGCGATGTGCCTCTCGTGCCATGCGCCCCCCGGCAACCGCAACGCCACCGCCATCAATCCGCTCACCCACAGTCGTCATGAGATGGGTTCCACCGGAGCGATGTGCGTCAATTGCCACATGCCCGAGACGACCTACATGCAGAACGATCCGCGACGGGACCACGGCTTCACCATCCCTGACCCGTTGCTCACAATCGAACTCGACGTCCCCAATGCGTGTAACCGCTGTCACACCGATGAGGACGCCGAATGGGCCGCCAACTGGACCAAGGAGTGGCACGGTGAGGACTACAACACCGCGACCCGCGATCGCGCCCGCCTCATGCGCCGCGCCGCCGAAAACGACGAAACGGTGGTGCCCGAACTCCTCGCCGTGACGGCCACCCAGGAGATCCCCCTTTGGCGCGCCAGTCTGATCGCCCTGCTTAATCCATGGTCCCGCGAAGCGGCCGTTTCCAGTTTTCTAGTCGAAGAACTGACTCATGAAGATCCGATGGTTCGGGCCGCGGCGGTGCGCGCATTGTCGCCGCTACCCGGAGCCGCCCCGTTGCTCGCCGAACTACGCGACGACCCCACCCTTTCAGTCCGGCTCGCAGCCGCTTGGGTCGATCCCGCCGGGGCCATCGACGAGGTGCTG
>CAKZMS010000240.1 GCA_937128785.1 uncultured Opitutaceae bacterium
CGATCGACTACGCGCGACGTGAGATCCCAAAGATTTATAGTCGTGAGCTTATCGATGTCATCTTTGAGCAACCCTACTGTCGAATTTCCAATCTCACTGCAGCAGGCATAGCGGCCCGTCAAACGGCATCGGTGTATCTGCAAAAACTGGAGCAAGTGGGGATCCTGAAATCAGAAAAAATCGGGCGCGAAACGCTATTTCTACATCCTAAATTACTCCAACTATTGTCTCACGATTCAAATCAAGTGACATCCTACGATAAGCCATCGTCTGCATAGCTTGACCAAAATCTTGATCTGCCACGTCGTAACGACCTACTCATGCCCGACGAATCTCCCAAAGGGGCCAACTTCCTCGCCTCATCTTTAGACTCCACCGACGGCGCAGTCGAAGCGGCGCTACGCCCGTTGTCCTTCTCCGACTTCACCGGTCAGGCCAAGACAGTCGAGCGGCTCCAAGTCATGGTCGGCGCCGCCAAACGGCGCGGGGACGCGCTCAACCACATTTTGCTCAGCGGTCCTCCCGGACTCGGCAAGACCACCCTGTCGTTTATCCTGGGCAACGAACTCGGGAAAACGGTCCGCGTCACCTCCGGTCCGGTGGTTGAAAAAGCCTCCGATCTTGCCGGTCTGCTCACCAGTCTCGAGGAAGGCGACCTGCTCTTTATCGACGAAATCCACCGCATTCCCAAAACGGTTGAGGAATACCTCTACACCGCCATGGAGGACTTTCGCTTGGACATCATGATCGACCAAGGTCCCAACGCCCGCAGCGTGCGCCTCTCAATTCCCAGATTCACCCTGGTCGGAGCGACGACGCGATCGGGCCTGCTCACCGCGCCTTTGCGCTCCCGTTTCACGCTCCAAACCCGACTCGATTACTACGACAAAGCAACCCTCGCCGGGATCGTGAACCGTTCCTGTGATCTGCTGGACGTCGAAATCGACGAGGCCGGCGCCAAAGAAATCGCCGGCCGTTCCCGCGGCACGCCGCGCATCGCCAACAACCTCATCAATTTCGTGCGCGACTTCGCGCAGGAACGGGCCAACGGCAAGATCACGCGCGACGTGGCGGCGAAAGCGCTCGAGCTTTTGGAAATCGATGTCCGCGGTCTCGACGAAATGGACAAACGGATCATGCGCGTCATGGCGGAAAACTATAAAGGCGGACCGGTCGGGCTCGGGACCGTCGCGATCGCCGTCGGCGAAGAGGCCGATACGCTGGAAGAAGTCCACGAGCCCTTCCTCATCCAGGAAGGTTACCTGCAACGCACCCAACAAGGTCGCGTCCTCACGGCCAAAGCCTACCAAGCGCTGGGCCTCAAAGGTTACAGCGAGCAGACGGACTTGCTCTGACTTTGCCTTCAGCGAAAAGCGGTTTTCCCCAGCTGGATAAGGCCGACGCTTCGGGCCAAGCCGGCGGCTGCCCGCGCCCCCTCACCCTCACGTCCAACCCGCGAATCTCCACCCGCGGTTGGCAGGTGACCGCATTTCTGGCATGGTGAAGGTATGTCATCAATCAGTGTTGATCCCAAGAGACCTCGAATCGCCATGGTGTCCACTCACGGATATGTGGCCGCCAACCCGCCGCTGGGCGCCGCCGATACCGGCGGTCAAGTCGTGTATGTCTTGGAACTGGCCAAAAAGCTCGGCCAGCTCGGCTACGATGTGGATATCTGGACCCGGCAGTTCGAGGATCAGCCTGATCACGATGTCGTAAACGGACGCGTCCGCGTCCTGCGCGTGCCGTGCGGCGGTGAGGAGTTCATCCCGAAGGAATACTTGCATGAGGATCTGATGGAATGGAGCGAAAATGCCCTCCGTTTTATCCGTCGTCACAAACTGAAATACCAATTTATCAACAGCCACTACTGGGACGCCGGCGTCGCCGGCCAACGACTGGCTGACGAATTAAAAGTCACCCATGTGCACACCCCACATTCTCTGGGGATCTGGAAAAAGACCCAGATGGAGACGGACTATCCCGAGAAAGCAGCGGCCTTCGACAAAGAGTTCAATTTCACGACCCGCATTCGCGAGGAGACCATTCTCTACAACAACTGCGATGTGGTGCTGGCGACCACCCCGCCGCAATTCGACATGGTGCTCAAGGACTATGGCGTCCCGCGCTCCCATACGGCCATGATTCCCCCCGGCTATGACGACAACCGTTTCTTTGCGGTGAGCGAAGCGAGCCGAGCGGTCATCCGCAAACGGCTGGGCTTTAAAAAACCCACCATCGTCGCCCTCGGCAGACTCGCCACCAACAAGGGCTACGACCTCCTGGTGGACGCGTTCGCCGTCAC
Source organism: uncultured Opitutaceae bacterium (assembly GCA_937128785.1). Taxonomy (GTDB): domain Bacteria; phylum Verrucomicrobiota; class Verrucomicrobiia; order Opitutales; family Opitutaceae; genus Actomonas. The sequence continues at coordinate 2,306 of CAKZMS010000240.1, forward strand.
CGCCAAACGGGTGCCCGACGCTCAACTGCGGCTCGCCGTGGGCGGCAAGAAGCTCGACAAGCAGGAGCGCAAAATTCTCAAGGGGATCAAGGATCTCGTGAAGAAGCACAAACTGGAGAAGCGGGTGAAATTCGGCTCCTTCATCAGCGACGATGATCTGCCCGACTACTATCGCGCCGCCGATCTGTTCGGGCTCGCCAGCCGCTACGAACCGGTCGGCATGACGGCCATCGAAGCAAGGGCCTCCGGCACCCCGACCATCGTCACCGTGCATGGCGGCCTG
>CAKZMS010000241.1 GCA_937128785.1 uncultured Opitutaceae bacterium
CATCGAGCAAGCCACTCCCTTGGATGACTTGCTCAATATGCCGATCCACGAACTTCACGCCAAGCTGTTGCCGGTGCATCAGGTGGCACCCCGCATTGCGCTGTGAGTGACTCGAGTCAGCACATCTCCCGATTGGCTGATGCCGGATCGCAGTTACCGGAGGGTCCGGTGCATCTGGCGGTCGGGATGTTTGACGGAGTGCATTTGGGGCATCGGGCGGTGTTGGAGGCGGCGATTATTTCCGCCCGGCGCACCGGCGGAGTGGCCGCGGCCCTCACGTTTGATCCGCATCCCAGCCGGTTGCTGAATCCCGCGCGGGCGGTGCCGTTGATCCAGCCGGTGGAGACCAAGGTGGACCGCATGCTGATGGCGGGTTTGCAGGCAGTGATCACCGAGACCTTTACGGTCGAGTTCGCGGCGGTGGAAGCAGAGGATTTTGTGGCCCACCTGCAGGCGGCGTTGCCGGCTTTGAAAGCTATCTACGTGGGCGAGAACTGGCGGTTTGGCCGCGGACGCCGCGGTGATGTCAAACTGCTCATCGCGCAGGCCCACGCGGCGGGGTTGCAGGTCTTCAGTGCTCCGCGGGTGAATTTTGATGGCGAACCGATCAGCAGCACGCGGATTCGCGCGGCGCTGGCGGAGGGAGAAATCGATCAGGTCAACGCGCTGCTGGGCTACACCTACCGCTGCTCGGGAGAAGTGGTGACGGGCCGCCGCCTTGGACGGGAGTTTGGGTTTCCCACGCTCAACGTGCTGTGGGGGCCGGAATGCCAACCCAAGTTCGGCGTGTATGCCGTGAAAGTGAGCGTGCGGGGGGGGACACAGATTTGGGAAGGCGTGGCCAACTACGGCGTGCGCCCGACGGTAGAGACCGAGGCTGCGGCACCACCGCAGTTGGAAGTACATCTGTTCGAAACTCCTGATTTTGGCACCGGTGCTGTGCTTGATGTGGATTGGTGCAGTTACCTGCGCAGCGAGAAACGCTTCGATTCGGTCAATGCCCTGCGCGATCAAATCACGATGGATCGGGGCGCCGCCCGGCAGTGGTTTGATGGATAGGGGGCGGTGCGCGGCGCGCCCCGCCAAGTATCAATTAACAAGTTCCAAGTAACAAGAGACAGAGGGCGGCGGAGTAGGAGGTAGGGCGCGACCGCTGGGCGCGCTGAACCGTGGAAGTAGGGCATAGTTCATATTGAACATCTGCTTGCCAGGTCCTCCGTCGCGCAACGCGGAATCAACGGAGAGGCCGCTGGCTAAAAGCTCGTCCGGACCCAGTTTTTAGGTAGGCTTCGAATTCCACGGCTTTCTCTCGGTCGGTGAAAGCGTGATAGGTGACTAACCGCCACGGTTTGTGTTTGGCGGTATGAGGTGAGCGGCCCGCGTTGTGGGAATCCAACCGCGCTTTGAGGTTGTCGGTGGAGCCGGTGTAGATGCGGTCAGGAGCTTCGATCGACTGGATCTGATAGACGTATGCATGGAGCCTTTCTCACATCCGCTTGCCAGGTCCTCCGTCGCGCTACGCGCTATGGCGGACAGCCGTCGCCAATGCAATGGCTTGCCAGCCATAGCCTTGGCGACGGCTGGTGGACCCTACAGAACTCGAATCTGTGACCTCTTCCATGTCAAGGAAGCGCTCTAACCAACTGAGCTAAGGGTCCGTAAAAACCAGAGCCGGTGAGTAAGCAGAACCGCGAGCACGGTGGGCAACAAAAAAGTTCAACTGGGTTGAGGCGCGGAGGGCGGGCGGTATTTTTGAATCAACCGGGGTGGAACCGGCTTGAGTCTGGGGCTTCGTCGCGGCTCACTGACGCCGTCCCATGCTGCAGACCCTGGCCATCCGAAATCTCGCTCTGCTGGAGTCTGTCTCGCTGGAGTTCGATGCCGGATTTACGGCCGTCACCGGAGAGACGGGAGCAGGGAAAAGTGTGCTGTTGGGAGCCCTGAGTCTTTTGGCCGGTGCGCGGGTCGATAAGACGGTGATCCGGCAGAAGGAAGATGCCTGCGAAGTGGAGGCGGCACTCTGGTTCCAAGACAGCGCCCGACTGGATGGCGTGCTCGATGCCCTCGACCTGCCGCCTTGTGAAGATGGATTGTTGGTGCTGAAGCGGCGACTCTCCCGGTCGCGGGCGCCACGTATCAGCGTCAACGGCAGCCTGACCACGTTGACCTCACTCCAGCAGATCGGAGAGCTGTGGATCGATTTTCATGGCCCGAGCGAACCCCGGCGGCTGCTCAAGTCTTCCTGTCAGTTGGAGTTGCTCGATCTCTTTGCCCGCAACCAGAAGGAACGAACGGCATTTGATACGGCCTATCCGGGCTGGCATGAGCTGGTGGACGAGAAGCAGCGACTGGGGGCGCAGGATCGTTTGTCGCCCGATCAAATTGATTTTCTTACCCAGCAGTTGGCGGAGCTTGATTCGCTGGATCTGGCCCCCGACTCAATCGAAGCGCTGGAACG
>CAKZMS010000242.1 GCA_937128785.1 uncultured Opitutaceae bacterium
TAGACGCGATCACCCATTAAAGGATGGCGGATATGTTTCATGTGCACGCGAATCTGATGCGTGCGCCCCGTGTGGATAAAACAACGAAACAGGCTGTAGCAGTACGCCTCGTATTTCTCTTCCAAAACCCAATCAGTATGAGCCTTGCGGCCGTCCTCACTGACCGTCATCCGGTGACGATGACGCGCGTCCCGCTCGATGGGTTGGTCGACAACCCCGCTGAGTAGACGCGGGATTCCACTCACGATCGCCACATATTCCTTCTGCAACGACCGCTCCGCGAATTGTTCCGCCAACCCACGATGCGCCGCGTCGGATTTGGCCACGACAATGACACCCGTGGTTTCACGATCCAATCGATGCACGATACCCGGACGCTCCACTCCACCGATGCCACTCAGGGATCCCGCACAGTGATGTAACAGCGCGTGCACCAGCGTATCTCCCGCGGTTCCCGCTCCCGGGTGAACCACCATGCCCGCAGCCTTGTTGATCACGAGCATGTGCTCGTCCTCCATCAGAATATCGAGCGGGATATCAGCCGGGGTCAGATCCGTCGGCACCACCTCGGGGAGCACCAACTCCAGCACGTCGCCGGTCGACACCTCGTCCTTTTTGCCTAGGGCCTCACCTGCCCGCGTCACCTTTCCCGCATCCAAAGCGCGCTGCCAGGCGGAGCGACTGTGCTCCGGGAATGATGCAGCCAAGGCCTTGTCAGCGCGGCTGCGATGCACCCCTTCGGGAATCGTGTAAGTTTCAGACATTGCCAAAGGCTGCCTCAACTCGATCGACTTCCGCAATGGCTCGCTGCTTTTGCTCGGCGGAAACGTCGGCAACCTCCCACCCATTGCGGGCCAATTGGGCGAGTTCATTTCGCGTAAATCCGCCGTCCCACGCCAGGGCTTCATAGTCGTCGCTCACTTGATTACCAAAGACCAACGGATCATCACTGCTGACCGTGCATCTGACTCCCGCCTGCATGAGCTGACGTAAAGGGTGACTCGCCATGTCGTCGTATACCTTGAGTTTCACGTTGCTAATCGGGCAGACGTCGAAAGTGACCTCTCGGTCCACCGCCAGTTGCACCACCGCAGGGTCTTCGATGGCGCGCACGCCATGCTGCACCCGGGTGACTCCCAGGTCTTCGATGGCTTCGCGGACCCGGTGCGCTCCGTCACACTCACCGGCATGGCACTTGGTCACCTTGCCGGCCGAACGAAGCTTCTCCCAGACTGGAGCAGACCAAGCCTCGGTCGGCACGGGTTCGAATCCATGCAAGTCCACTCCGTCGAGATCATCCCAGTTAACCAAGTCGTCAATCACGGGGCGCACAGGACCGGCATAGTTGCTGCGCAACATGCCCGCGTAGATCCGGACCTCGAGTTCCGGCGGCACCGCCGCCCGGATCGCCTCGATGATTTGCTGTCCGGAGAAGTCGACAAACTCGACGATGCCCAGATGAAAACTGGTCTCTACGTAACGCACGTTCTGATCCACGTGCCGGGCAAACGTGACCCGCGCCGCTTCGTAATAACGTTCCGGTGAAGTGAACCACGGCAGCGCGTGCCCGAGGAGGGTCTCGTCAAACTGGGCAAAGCTTTCGAAGCGATATTCCGGCTCTCGCCAAACGGGTGCCGCCGGATACTTTTCGGGGTCCGATCCATGCAACAACTCGTAAGCCAAAGAGCCCTCGAGGTGCAGGTGCGTTTCCGTTTTAGGCAGCGCGCGAACGAAACCCTTCAGATCAGGAGATGAATTAACCATCAATCAGCAGGCGCTCGGATCGCTCACTTTGACTTCCCGAGCAGGTAAGCGGGATTCAATTTATGCAACGACTTCGGCACAAACATGCCGTTCTTCCGGATCAGCTTGCCATCAAACCAGATTTCACCGCCGCCATACTCCGGCCGCTGGATGCACACCATATCCCAATGCACCTGCGAGTTGTTGCCGTTGCTGTATTCGGCGTAGGCTTGGCCGGGCGTGAAGTGGAAGGATCCGGCAATCTTCTCATCGAACAGGATATCCCGCATCGGCTCGAGAATGTGGGGATTAAATCCAATCGCAAACTCACCGATGTAGCGGGCTCCCGCATCGCTATCGAGGATGGCGTTGAGCCGCTTGGTGGACTTCGGCGAATCCGCCGTGGCCCCGACCACTTTGCCCGCTTTGAACTCCAGGCGAATGTTGTCGAATGAGGAGCCGAGGTAGACCGTCGGAGCATTGTATTGGATGACGCCTTCGACGCTGTCTTTGACGGGGCAGGAAAACACTTCGCCATCGGGAATGTTGCGATCCCCACCGCAAGGGCATGCGCCGATGCCTTTGATCGAAAAGCGCAGGTCGGTTCCGGGGCCTTTGATGTGCACCTTGTCGGTCTTCTCCATCAGACGCTGGAGGGCCCGCATGCCCGGAATCATCCGCGCGTAGTCGAGCGTGCAGACCCGGAAATAGAAGTCCTCAAAGGCCTCCGTGCTCATTGCAGCTTGCTGAGCCATGGCGGGGGTCGGCCAACGCAATACCACCCACTTGGTTTTGTTCACCCGGTGGTTGAGCACGGGCTTCATGGACTTGGCGTAAGCCTGCACCTTCGCCGCTGGAATGTCCGAGTTTTCGAAAATGTTCTGTGAACCTCTGAGCGCAATGTAGGCGTCCACGCCCTGCATGCGCTTCAACTCGACGGCGGCATGTCTTTCGAAATCGCCCGGCTTGCTAGAGAACAAGAGCTCGCGAGTGCCGCGAGCGTGGCTGAAATTCACATACGGGGTGGCTCCTCGCGATCGGGCTGCCCGCACGAGGGCGACGACGATTTCATCCGGCACGTCGAATGCATCGATCAGAACACGTTCGCCGCGCTTCAGTTTGGTGGAAAAACCGGTCAGGCCCTTGGCCAGATCATGGAATCGAGAATCAATCAGCATGGCGAACGTATCGGTCTCCTGGCGGCTTCTCGCAAGGGCGAAAAGCCACTGCGCTCGAAGTAACAGGTATCAAAAATTCAACCTGCTCGTATCCTTCGGCAGTTCGGGCGGAGGTCAGTGAATCTCCCCCGCTCTTTCTGGTGGGATTAAAACCGAGCTACTCGCTGGCCGCAAAACACAACCGTCCGACTGCCTCATCAAAATCGTCGGCTCCGTGAATGATGTCGATTTCCAGCCGGAGGTAGTAGATGGGCACGGGGCACGGCAGATCCGAGGCGATGCGCACCGCGTCCTTTTCAGTCGTTACGATGAAGTCGACCTTGTGCTCAATGCCGGCACTGAAGATCTCCACGAAATCGGCGGGCACAAACCGGTAGTGGTCCAGGAAGCGCCGGGCGAATATGATGTCCGCCCCAAGATCACGGAGGAATTTCTCAAAACTCTCCGGCGTCGCAATTCCACTGAAAGCCCCCACCCGCTTGCCGGCCAGATACTCCAACGGCTGTCGCGTCGCTTCCGTCTCGGGCGGTTCACCCAGCAACTGGAGATACTGGGGCTGATGGGAACATTCGATTACGTCCACCCCCGGATTGTGCTGCTGAATCAGTTCCTCCAAATCCTCGTCCCGCTCCCCGTTGCTCTTGGTGAGGAACACGTAACTCGCCCGTTTCAGATGGGAAATCGGCTCGCGCAGAATTCCCCGCGGCAGGGTGAACCCGTTGCCGAACGGATTGGTTTTGTCGACCAACAGCAGATTCAGTCGGCCCTTTAACGGCAAATATTGGAACCCATCATCCAGGATAAGGGTGTCGCAGCCAAATTGCTTGATCGCATAGGCCCCGGCTTTTACCCGATTTTTGTCCACCAGCACCATGACCCCGGGTAAGTTGCGGGCGAGCATGTAGGGCTCGTCACCCGCCTGTTCGCTGTTGAGCAGCACTTCGTTGCCGTCCGATACGATCCGCGGCGGGGGTTCCTGCGTATGAGTCAGCCAATACCACCACTTTTTCCAAAGCGGCGGTGCCTTGCTTTTGTAGCCGCGGCTTAGGATGGCGACTCGCCGGCCCCGATCCCGCAAGGCTCGCGCAAACTTCTCCACCACCGGGGTTTTGCCTGTTCCGCCGACCGTGAGGTTGCCCACCACCACGACCAAACATCCCAGAGGCTGATCATGCAGCACCCGTTTGCGGTAGAGCAGCCACCGCAGCTTCACGACTCCCTTGAACAGGTAGGACAATGCCTGCAGAAAAGCGGCGAAAATTGCCGCGGGGAGGTCGTCTCTCCGCCCGTAGACCACGTCGATGGCAAACTGCTCGAAGGCATTGAGTTTCGTTTTGAGCCAGGGGCTGGACATGGGATTTGAGGCAATAGGCGGTTGACGACGCACAACCGAAAACGCTTTGTTCGCGGTTCTCTATCTCTGCCGCCGCCTTCGCATGCAACTCAATCTACTCAAGTCCAAGATTCACCGGGCCGAAGTCACGGACCTGTCGCTGCACTACGAAGGCTCGTTGGCCATCGACAGCGAATTCATGGAAATCGTGGGAATTCGGGAATACGAAAAGCTGCTCGTAGGCAACATGGCCAACGGCGAGCGCTTCGAAACCTACGCCATCAAGGCCCCCGCCGGTTCGAAAACCATTTCGCTCAACGGCGCCACGGCCCA
>CAKZMS010000243.1 GCA_937128785.1 uncultured Opitutaceae bacterium
TAGTTGGAGCGAGCGCTCCTCCACCCGGGCGAATTCATGGGTGCTGAATTCGCTGGCGGCGAGTTGGCCGGTCAGGAGTCCCCCCAGCGCTATGAGCATCGTCAGCCTCATACCTCAGCTGGAAGGTTGGTCCGGGGCGTCGCTGGCCCAAACGATCAACCACCCGGATTCCTCGTCCACGTAGACGTAGGGGGACACGTCGATGTTGTCGGTTTCGATATATTCGACGCGGGCGTAGTTATTGAAGTGATCATCGAAGTGCGACCAGTCGGCGCTCGCGATGGTGGTGGTGGGGAGAGATGTGGGCTGGTGGATCGACCGCGTGGAGATGCCAATCGCAACCGCGAAGGCTGCGGCCAGCGGCACTGCCAAACGCAGCAAACGTCCCCACGACGGGAGACCAGTGGAGGCAAGTGGGGCACCTTCGCCGGAGCGAATGCGACGCCGCACGGCGTGCCATTCCTGTTGCGCATCGGGGGGAGTGACGGACTGGTCCTTTTGCCGCCACGCGGCGGCCGCGGACTCCAGGTTTTCAGCCAAGCGCCGGCAGTGGGTGCATTCCTGTAGGTGCTGCTTCAAAACGGCCGCATCCGCGGCACCCAGGGGGGTGTCGCGAGCGGCGAAGATTTGAGATTCTGCATCCTGACAGTTCATCGAAAACAGGGGGAGAGGTTACCAACGTCCGCGGTGGGAAACCCAGACTTTTTCCTTTCGCCATGACCAGTAGCCGCGTTGGTAGTGGCGAACGCGGCGGCCGCAGTTGTCATAGGAATACCAGACGCGCTTGGGTACCCAGTGTTTGACCGAACGGTAGGTCCAGTAGCCGCTGTTGTGGTGCCGGTCGTAGCCGCGATCGTAGTGGCGGTCACGCGAAGAGCGGCAGCGATTGCAGCCACAGGAGGGGCCGTGACGGCGATGGCCATAGTCGTGACGGTAGGAATGACCGACTTCGACGTAGTCGTGGTTGTCGTCGAGTGCACTGTCGATCGCGAGACCGATGATGGCTCCCCCCAGTACGCCGCCGAGGATAGCAGCCTCGGTGTCGCCGATGGCATGCACGGGACGGGGAGTGAGAGTGAATAGGGCGACGGCACTAGCAGTAAGGATGATGGATTTCATGAGGGTCTCCTGGTTAAGTTACGCCCTTTGGGACGAAACGCGGGAAGACCGTATTCAGTTATTTCTCAAAAAACTTTTCCTCAGTCAGCGATGACGATGAGCGCGTAGACACTGCCATCGGGGCGACTCGGGCCTCCGAGCACCGCGGGGACTCCGGAACGCAGAACCAGGCCGGTGCGCATGAAGGTCCGGGAATCGCCCTGCCACTCGAGTTGGAGTCGCACGCGCCCTTGGCCGGCGGCCTCGGCTTCGAATTGCAGCGACTGGCCTTGGCCGACGTTGAGCGAGCCTTTGCCGGGGAGGTCGACGCGATCCCGTCCAGTGCCGAGTTGAGCGAAGCTCTCGAAACGAAGGATGCGGCGAAGCGTTGATTCATAGGGGGCAAGCGCCCGGTCACTCGGACCCGCCTCACGGGAGGCGGCGACGAGGATGGCCCGCACGGATACCTGATCTTCGGCAGCCAGGGCGGCGGGGCTCAGGATCATGGCAAGGAGGAGGGCCCACAGGGAAAAGGATCGGTTGGTCAATCGCATGGCGTATCGCGGAGTTTTTGGGCGAGCAGGCGGCGGGCGTGGAATAATCGGGACATCACCGTGCCGCGGCGGCAGCCGAGGGCGTGGGCGATCTCATCGTAGGTTAGACCTTGTATCTCACGTAAGGCGAGCACGGCTCTTTGTTTGGGAGGAAGAGAGGCGAGGAGGGATTCGAAGTGAGCTTGGCGCTCGGACTGCTCCATTTGGGCGGGAGCGGATGGGGTTTCGTCGCGGGGTTCGTAGGTGGGAGGGGCGTCTTCGGACGAGCCGTTGGAGCGGTCGAAGGGTAAAAACCGATCGAACCAACGGCGACGCTTGCGGAGATGATCCAGCGCCCGCCGGGTGGCGATCGGGTGCAGCCAGGTGGTGAGTTTGGATTCGCCGCGGAACTTACCGATCTGTTGCCAGGCCTTCACCCAGACGTCTTGGCACAAGTCGCGGGCGTCGTGTTCGTTGCGGACGATGGCGAGAACGGTCCGAAAAACCGTTTCGTAGTGCAGCTGCATCAGTTCGCCGAACGCGGCTTCATCGCCGCGGCGGGCGGCTGCGATCCACTCCGACTCGCGGGCGGCGGGATCTGGTTCGTCCATCGGCGGGCGAGGGGGCTCGATTAGCGACGGTAGGGACCGTTGCGACGGTCGTAGTAGTCGTAGATGGGCACGTCTCCCCGCATGGTGCCAAAAGTGATGGCGGCGCTAAATCGGCCCTTGGGGTCGCTGATGATCGTGGTGGCGGATCCACCGTAGTAGGTGCCGGCGCGGCTGGTGCCCACTTCGAGAGTCACGGAGCCGTTGACCTGGAGGAGGGGACCCTTGCCGGTGAAGGCTTCATTGCCGCGACCTTGACCGCCGGCGCGAGGGCCCATGCGCTCGCCGCGGTAGACGTAGGGCATGGGTTGGTCGGCGATGAACCCGGCGATGTGTTCGTCGAGGCGCACGCGTTGCTCGTCTCCCATGCGGATGATGCCGGTGGCTTCCAGTTCAGCCTCCGTGCGCCGGTCCGAAAAGGTACCGGCAAAGCCGTTGACCCCACCGGCGCGGGCGGCGTTGACCTCATACGCGATGAGATTCTCCAGATTGGCCCGCTCCTGTTTGCTGAGTTCGTGGACGCCGGTGGCCAGAGATTCAATGTTGGCTAGGCGGGATATAAAGTAGCCTTCCACTTTCTCCGTCGCCGCCGACTCCGCCGGGGCAATCGGTTCGGCCGTCATGGCCTCTTCACCCGACACCGAAATCGAACCCAGCGCAAAGACGAGGCAGCTCAGGCACTGGGGTAGCAGGATTCTGGACATGGGAAGTGAGAGTGCGGGGAGGGCGGAATTGTTCCAAGGAAGCCGTCAGGTCTCTTGGGCGGCCGACGGGCTTTGGCGGGCCTTGGTCGCTGTGATCACGACAACAAGCATCCAAATGACAATCCAAAGCAGGGCATAAAATTCCCGCCCGTCGACGATGGCCTCGCTGGTCATGTGCCATTCCTTGGTCAAATCAGAGAAGGAAGTCTGCCAGGCTCGAGCGCGCAGGTAGGGCACCTCGGCGATGACACTCACGAGTAAAACAATGCCGCCAAGGATTTGCGCGCAGGGATATTTTTTGAGGGCGCAAAGCAAAGCCGCACCGGCGGACAACGCATACAGGACGACCCACGCCAGCGGACTGGGGTCGTTGAACTGCAGCAAAACGGACAATCCGAATAGGGCAGCCATCGTGGCGTGGGCGATGCGGAGGGCGAGGGACATCTGAGGCGAATATAAGTGCAGGGGAGCCTAAAAGGCAAGGTGGGGGAATCTACGAAATCGGCGCGGCGAATTTAAGTAATCTTCTTAATTGGCGTGTTTTTTGAGGCCCGTTGTGATCGGGATAGTGAGCTCACCATCCACGCCCGCTATGATTTCGCCCCGCGATCCTGAAACCACGGCCTCTTCGGGCGTCGTTATTCCCGGATTGGGCGAAGCCCTGCTGACCATGGCGGAGGTGGGCGCGGAGCGCCAGTCGCTCGCGGAAGTCGGTGCGGCCGTGGACGAGTCGCTGCAGGGTATCATGCACCTGCCCAATCTCTTCATTGCCTTGATCGACGAGCATCCGCCCCGCCTTCGGTTTGTCTACTGCCGGGACGTGCACGACCGTCATGCGGATCGTCCGATTGATGGCTTGGGTATGACTGATCGGGTTTACCTGTCTCGGAAGTCACTGTTGTTGCGGCGGGAAACGGCCAATGAGCTGCTCGCGGCGGGGGAATTAGTGAATCATGGCGTTCCCAGTAAAGTTTGGCTGGGGGTGCCGCTGTGGTCGGGAAAACGCATCGTCGCGGTCATGGCCACCCAGGACTACGAGGATTCCCAAAACCTGACTGAATGGCACGAAGCGTGTTTCAAGGCCGTGGCACCGACCGTGGCGGGGCTGGTGGATCGGGCTATCGGCTGGCGTGAGGAGCATGATGGTTCGGCACGCGAGTCGGAGGTGCTGAAACAAAAGCAGGCCTTGTTTGCGACGGTGGGGCATGACGTCCGTTCCCCGCTGGCGGTGATTCAGGGCTACTCTGATCTCTTGCGCGAAACCCTGAAGGAAAGCTCTTCGGCCTTAACGGCGGAACGGGTTTTCAAGGCCGCCCAGGAGCTTTCCGCGGCAACCGAACGCATGCTCGACTACACTGCCGCGGAGGCGGGGGCGCGGGACCATGCTCCCGAAATCACGGAACTGGGTGGTTGGATGCGCAGTTTGGAGTCGTGGTTGGAATCTTGGGGAGAGAATCAAGGCGTGGGGGTCGCGTGCCAGATGACCGCGACCGGAGGCGAGCATGCGAGGGTCGATGCTGAATGGCTCCGCCAACTGCTCCAACACGTGATGCGGGCAGGCATCAAAGCGAATGGCGTATCGCGGGTAAGACTGCGCCTCAAAGTGCAACCGGTGGTCACGATCCCTGCTGGTTTGTTGCGCCTTTCCTTTGCCTTCGAGGCCCTGCCTTCTCCTGGTGCGCTCACGCCACCGGGGTCACCGGATGTCCGGTTGCGGCCGGTCCGGCTTGACGATGGTCGCACCTATGACGGAGTCACGGTGAGCCTCGCGATTGCCAAGCGATTGGCGGAAATGGTGGGGGCGGATTTAAAGGTCAGCGAGGGCTACAACGCGCCTTGGCGGGCAACCATCGTGACAACCGTGCCCGCGGTCATCCAACTGCAGTCTCCCGACGGGGAGGACCAGGGGGCCGCGCTATCGATCATGCGTAAACAGCTCCAACAGGACGCGGGTAGGATGGTGGTTTTGGACGCCAATCCCGACACGCGGTTGGAATCTGTGCGGGTGGTCAGCGAAGCGGCCGGAGCTGCGCCCGAAGTGGTGGGCAGTGTCCGCGAACTGACGGCGCGTCTGCGGGGCAAACAGGTTGGCGTCATCGTGGCCGCGGTGGAACAAGACTCCATGGCGGTGCGGGAAATCGCTCTCGCCATGAGATCGGTAGACGGGCTTGCCGTGTTGCCCTACCTTGTGGTTATCAGCCCCGATCAGTCTCCCGCCGGGGTCGAAAGCCTCTTGGATAGCGGAGCCGATGCCTATTTACCTCGTCCCCTCAATGGCGCGGCGGTGCTGGTAGCCCTTTCCAATGCTTGGGTCGAATTCGAGCGGCGCACGGAGTTGAATTCCGCTCCTTGAGCCAGTGTCAGGCCGCGCAAATCGCTCCGGTTAGTCGGCGAGTTTGCAGACGTAGACCGTGCTGTGGGAATCGCGGTGCAGGAAGGGGTTGGGGAAGGCGACGACCGCGGTATCAACGCTCGCGAATGCGGAGTTCAGGTTTTCCAGAAAAATATCTTCAGGCGGGTCATCCGACCAGAGGCCAAAGACCCCGCCGGGTCGGATCAACCGGCTGAATTCATGCAGTCCCTCTGCCGAATAATAGTGAGCATGCCGCGGGTGCAGCAGATGGTCGGGGGAGTGATCGATATCGAGTAGCACGGCATCAAACTGTCGCTGTGGAACGTCCGGGTCGAAACCGTCGCCGTCAGCAGAAGCGAGGGCGAAATAATCTCCGTGAACAAACCGGCAACGGGGGTCGCCGGTGAGTTTGGGCCCGAGTGGCACCAAGCCACGCTCATGCCAGTCGATGACCGGTTGGAGGTAATCGACCACGATCAGTGATTGCACCCGCGGATCCTGCAGGGCGGTCCAGGCGGTGTAGCCCAAGCCCAGTCCGCCCACCACCACATCCAGCGAATCTCCCGGGGTGGCGGCCAACCCCAGATGGGCGAGCTCTTCCTCCACCTTGGTGAACAGGGAGGACATCAAGTATTCATTGCCCAGTTTCACCTCATGAATCTCGCGGTCATCGAGCATCTTCAGCCGTTGGCGGCGGAGGCTCACCGGCCCCAACGGAGTTTCCTGATAGTCGATCTCTTCGAAATTGGCGGACATGCAGAAGTGGACCCTGAGGCGATAAGTCAGGGAGTCCACCTAACGTTTCGCCTCCCCGCCGGCCTGGCTTACCCATAGGGATGAGGCTTGCTCCGTTCCCCGCCGCTGGCATAGGAATTCGTCCGCTCGGGTCCCTGTAGTTCAACGGATAGAACAAGTGTTTCCTAAACACTCGATGTGGGTTCGATTCCCGCCGGGGATACCAGGTCAACCTTCACTGCTGTTGACGCGGGATAAACCCCCACCAACGTTTGCCCGGTGAATCAGTCTCCAGAGCACTTGTTTGATACGGTGGAAGAAGCGGTCGCGGATATTGCCGCCGGCCGGTTGGTCATCGTGACCGACGACGAAAATCGTGAAAACGAGGGGGACCTGATCATGGCCGCCTCCAAGGCCACGCCGGAAACGGTCAACATGATGATCCGTTACGGCAGTGGCATCGTTTGTGTGCCGATGCTCGACCCGCAGCTCCGGCGTCTGGGACTGGGCTCCATGGTGGCGCAGAACCGCGAGGTGCAGCGCACCGATTTCACCGTGACGGTGGATGCGACCGAAGGTATCTCCACCGGGATCAGCGCCGCCGATCGCACCCGCACCATCAAGCTTCTGGCGGATCCGGAGACGAAGATGGATGAGTTGGTTCAGCCCGGGCATGTGTTTCCCCTGCGCGCCCGACCGGGCGGGGTGCTGCACCGGGCGGGGCACACTGAGGCCGCGATTGATTTGGCTACGCTGGCCGGCCTGCCGCAGGCCGGAGTGCTGTGCGAACTGGTCAATGACGACGGCACGGTCCAACGCCTACCGCAGCTGCAGGAGTTTAGGAAAAAATTTGGCCTCAAGATGATCTCGATTGCGCAGTTGATCGAGTATCGCACCACGCGGGAACAGCATGTGCATTTGGTGGGGCGGCAGGAAATCAAGACCCGTTTCGGTCCGCTCGAAGCCCATGTGTTTCGCAGCGATTTTGATGGGCGGAACCACATTGCTCTGGTCAAGGGCACTGTTAGCGCCGAGCCCACCCTCGTGCGAGTGCACCGGGAGAACATTTTGACGGATTTGCTGCAGGCCGAATCGGCCGCGAGCAGTGTGCAGGTTGATCAGGCCTTGGAAAAAATCGCGCAGGCGGAGTCCGGGGTGCTGCTTCTCCTGACCCGGGACCCCAACGGCGATGCCCTGCTCACGACCCTGCAGGGCAAGCGGCCCGATCCCACTTCCCAGCCCATGTTCCGCGAATACGGTTTGGGTGCCCAGATTTTGAATACGATCGGACTGCGTAAGATTCGACTGCTGTCCTCCTCATCCTACAAGCCGGTCGGCCTGGAGGGGCATGGCCTCGAAATCGTCGAGCAGCTCTCGCTCGACGAAGTCTGATAACACGTAGCGCCGTGCTTCAGCCGGCGGCTCAGAGTGCCGGCTGAAGCACGGCACTACGAATAGTCCGTCTCAGGGCGTAATCGTGACGATGATGCGTTGGTAGCTGGAAAGGGCGGGGGTGCCTTTGTCCGTGATCTTCAGGATGAAGTGGGCGGTGACCGCTTCGTCCACTTCGGGTGCGCCGACGTGGTAGCGGTCGAAATTCTCCGCCCCGCCGGTGGCGAGCACGCCGCCGTCGTAGGTTCCGGCTTCCGGGTAGTGGAACCACAGGTAGCTGATGGAATCCCCGTCGGGATCGTAGCTGCCGTAGGCATCGAAGTTGATGGAACCACCGGAAGGCACGGTGAGTTTGGTGGGATGGTTGAGCTTGATGACGGGTGCGTGGTTGGCCTCGGCGTAAGTCTGGGTGCACCAGTCCATGCGGGCGGCGAAGTCGTTTTGGAAATCATCGCGCCAGCGCCAAAGGGTGACCTGGTTGCCGGTGAATTCCCGGTCGGACTTTTCGATGGCGCGTTTCTGGAGGCTGGGCCGGAACGGGCGGTAGGTGTCGTCGGCATTGGTCCAAATGGGACGGGGCTCCGGAAGCCACACGACGACGGAACCGCCAACGCCAAGGGAAACCAAAGCGGGGGTGCCCAGCTCGTAGCGTCCGCCCCAACCGCCGAAGTCCGGGCGATCGGGGACGTTGAGGCCGTTGGGGATCAGGCCGAGGAAGGCGGGCGTATCGCCTTCCACGCCCCAGGCCACATCCGGATAAACCGCTCCCAAGGGACCGTGGCCTTGTTGAATGTGTTCGGCGAGCCACGGGTTGCTGATGGAGGAGTTGTCGATGCCGTCATGGACGTTGTTGATCGCGACCCACGTGGACTGACCGTAGTCGTCACCCGGGGTGACGATGTAGAACAGTCCAGGGAACTCCCGGCGCATCCACATGGCACTGTCGTCCTGATCGGAGATGGTGTAGACGCGGAGCTTGGCCACCAAGCGCTCGACCTCAGCTGCGGGGCGCGTCTGCCGCAAAGTGTAGAGGGCCTGAGCCAAGGTATTGGGGCCGCCCCAAACGGAGATCCACAGCGGTCGCGGGTCGTCGTTATCGAGCAATTGAATGATCCAATCGGACCCTTCCGTGTCCATGCCGTCGCCCACACCGGTCATGCCGTATTTGGGAATGCCCTCCTTGACAATGGCGCGAATGGCATCGGCGGTCGGAAAGCCCGGTTCGTGCTGAAGCAAGTTGGGCTGCACCTCGCCGTAAGCATCGACGATCTTGTGGATGAAGTCGGGGCGAATGCTGTTCTGGTGCCAGCAGGAGGTGGTGGCGACGATGGCCTCGATATCGATCTGGTTGGCGTAAAGCAGCAGCCGCACGAGGGACTGTTCGTCGTCGGGGTCTGCACCCATGTCGGTGAGCACCACCATCCGGGCGCGATCTTCCGGCGGGACGGCGGATTCATGATGGGATGCGCTGAGGAAGGGTGAAATCACGAGCGCGGCGAGGATGCCCGTGGCGAGGTTTTTGAGGTTCGGTGATTTCATGATCAGAATTGTCAGTTAGGGGAGGGAGGAAGCTCATCGTTTGATGAGCGGGAAAAGAATTAATCGTCGCCGTCTTTGGCGTTCATTTTATCAATGGCGACAGCCGCGAGGATGACGCCGCCTTTCACCACCTGTTGCCAGAAGGGGGAAACATTGAGGAGGAAGAGGCCGTTGTTGAGCACCCCGATGATGAGGCAGCCGAGCACCGTGCCCATGACCGAGCCGCGTCCGCCGGAGAGGGAGGTGCCGCCGATGACCACGGCGGCGATGGAATCGAGCTCGTAGCCCAGGCCAGCGTTGGGCTGGGCGGAATCGAGCCGGGCCGTCACCAAAAGACCCGCGATACCGGCAAGGCCGCCACCGAGCGTGTAGACCCAGATTTTGATGCGATTGACCCGCAGACCGGTCAGCAGGGCGGCGCGTTCATTGCCGCCGACGGCGTAGAGGTAGCGGCCAAAGCGGGTGCGGCGCGTCAACACCACAAAAACGATCACCAACGCGAGGGTGATCCATACGGGCATCGGTATACCCAAGAAGACGCCCGTGCCGATGTGGCCAAAGCTGGAGCCGAGTCCGGTGATGGGGAACCCGCCCGTCCACAGCATGGTCAACCCGCGGGCGATGCTGAACATGCCCAAGGTCGCCACAAAGGGCGGAATCTTGAACCGGGTGATCATGAAGCCGTTGAACCAGCCTGCCGCCAGGCCCACGACCAGGCCGCCGACAATGGCCCCCGCGCCGGTGAACTGCAGCCGG
>CAKZMS010000244.1 GCA_937128785.1 uncultured Opitutaceae bacterium
TGCAGTTAACCATGATGGTTTCGTAACCCGCTTCACGCAATGCTAAGGCCGCGTGAACACAGCAGTAGTCAAACTCGATACCCTGACCAATACGGTTTGGACCACCACCCAAAATCATGATCTTCTTTTTATCCGAAGGCATGACCTCGTTTTCATCGCCGTAGCTGGAGTAGTAGTAAGGCGTGAAAGCCTCGAACTCGGCCGCACAGGTGTCGACCAGTCGGTAGGTGGTATGAATACCCCGCTCCTTGCGAGCCGCCCGCACCGCATCGAAATCACTCTTCAGAATGTGGGCCAGCTGCACGTCACTGAAACCAAATCGTTTGGCTCGGCGCAGGTCAGCCGTGTCAATTGAATCCAGGGTCTCCTGCTTGAGATCCTGCTCCATCGTGAAGATTTCATGCAGCTGGTGGAGGAACCAGGGGTCGATCTTGGTGAGATCGAATACCTCATCGATGGTCATACCCGAGAGGAAGGCATAACGCAGGTAGTGAACCCGGGCCGCATTCGGGGTGGCCAGTTTTGCGACGATCGTGGCCCGGTCCGGCGGAGTATCCGCGCCCCATTTTCCCCCACCGCCAAAGCCGCTCGCGCCGACCTCAAGCGATCGCAGGGCTTTCTGCATCGACTCTTTGAAAGTGCGACCGATCGCCATGGCCTCGCCCACGGACTTCATCGCCGAAGTGAGCGAGTCGTCGGAACCTTGGAATTTCTCAAACGTGAAACGCGGAATCTTGGTCACCACGTAATCAATCGTCGGCTCAAACGAGGCCGGCGTGAGGCGGGTGATGTCATTGCGCAGTTCATCGAGCGTGTATCCCACCGCCAACTTCGCCGCGATCTTCGCAATCGGAAATCCGGTGGCCTTCGACGCCAAGGCCGACGAGCGCGACACCCGCGGGTTCATTTCAATAACCACCTGACGACCCGTCTTTGGATCGAGGGAGAACTGAATGTTAGAGCCGCCAGTCTCGACCCCAATTTCCCGGATGACCGCGAATGATGCGTCGCGCATGGCCTGGAATTCCTTGTCCGAAAGAGTCATGGCCGGCGCCACGGTGATGGAGTCGCCCGTGTGAACGCCCATCGGGTCGAAATTCTCAATCGAGCAGATCACGACGCACTGATCCTTCCGATCGCGCATGACCTCCATCTCGTATTCCTTCCAACCCAGCAGGCATTCTTCGATCAGGACTTCATGAACCGGGGACAGGTCGAGGCCATTGGCCACAATACCTTCGAACTCTTCCTGATTATAGGCGATACCGCCGCCCGAGCCACCCAGGGTGAAAGAGGGCCGGATGATGAGCGGCAGGGAGCCGATTTCTTCCGCCGCCGCGCGAGCCTCGTCCATGGATTTGACCGTGCGAGAACGCGCCACATCCAAGCCGATTTTCAACATGGCCTGTTTGAACAGCTCCCGGTCCTCGCCCTTGTCGATCGCCTCCGGCTTCGCGCCGATCATTTCGACGCCGTGCTTCTTGAGGATGCCCTGCTGATCGAGCTCCATCGAAAGGTTGAGCGCAGTCTGGCCTCCCAGGGTGGGCAGCAAGGCGTCCGGTTTCTCCCGGGCGATGATTTTTTCCAAAAACTCGACGGTAAGTGGCTCGATATAGGTGACGTCGGCGAACTCGGGGTCCGTCATGATCGTCGCCGGATTGGAGTTTACCAGGATGACCCGGTAACCCTCTTCCTTGAGAGCTTTACAGGCCTGAGTGCCGGAGTAGTCGAATTCACAGGCTTGGCCGATAACAATAGGACCGGCACCGATGATGAGAATGGAGGAGAGATCGTCGCGCTTGGGCATGGCGTAAGCTCAGCAGACGCTTGGAATGGCCCTCGACGTGCGCAAGCCGTAACTCCTCGGCAGGGCGCTTATCCTGAAACTAATCCAATTCCGCCTCGGTGATGCCCAGGGTGCGGGCCGCGGCCGCGCGGTCGCCCTGACAGGCTCGCAAAACCTTGGCGATATAGCCCCGTTTTTGCTCGGCAAGATGATCGGCGAGGGACGGCCAACTGCCCGAGCCCTTGAGTTTTTCCGGCAAATGCTCCTCTCCCACCATGCGGGTTTCGGTCGCCACCGCGATTTGGGTCACGACCTGATTGAGCTCCAAAACGTTTCCCGGCCACCGGTATTCCGACATCAGCCTCAGGGCTGCCGGCGAAAACTCGATCAGTTTGGCGTCAAAATGGGGATTCGCGCAGGTCGCGAGGATGCTCTTGATGATCTCGGACAGGTCTTCGATTCGATGCTGGAGCGAAGGCACCGTAACCGGCAGGGAGGCGACCCGGTAGAACAGTTCGTCGTGGAATGTGCCCTCGTCGGTGCGGAGCTCAAGGTCCTCGCTGGTGGTGCAAATCAACCGGAATCGATGGGCGTTGTTGCGCAGCACGCTGACCAGCTCTTTTTGCATCTCCAGCGGAAGCGTTTCGAGTTTTTCGAGCAATAGCGTCCCCCCGGCCGCTTCATTGACCCAATCGCCCCCCTCGCCACTCTCGCCGAGCAGACCTTTCGCAAATTTCTCCTCGGAGCTCAGGGAGCAATCAATCCGCACCATCTCCTTGCCGTCCTCCGCCACACTTTCGTGCAGGATCTCCGCGATGGTGTCCCGCCCCGTGCCGGGCTGGCCCTGCAGTAACACCGGGGTGCGGGCACCGGCCAGACGCTGCACCTGTCCCCGCAGTTTCACAATCTTGGCGCTCCGGCCGACCAACCGACTTTCCAAATCAGCCGATTCGATCACCGCGCCGGAGGATTGAGCCCGGTTTACCTGATATTCGCGGTATTCGATTCCGCGTTTCAATGTGCCAATCAGTTCGTCGACCCGGAAAGGTTTCTGGAGATAATCAAAGGCGCCAAATTTGAGCGCCTGGATCGCACTCTCGGTGGAAGCGTAAGCCGTCATGATAATCACCACGGCGTTGGCATCATACTCTTTGAGTTGCTTGAGCAAGGTGATGCCGTCCACGGGCTTCATATCAATATCGGCCAGGACGATATCGAATTTCTCCTCCTTGTAGCGCGCCAACCCGGCCCCGCCATCAGTCGCAAACGAGGTTGCGTAACCGGTGGGTTGAATAACGGCCTCCAACATCTCGTGGATGGAGAGCAGGTCGTCGACGATGAGAACGGAAGGCATGGACGGAATTATTCAGCCGCCACGGCGGTGGGGCGGAATGGGCAGGGAGTCGTATCCTTGGCTCTATTGCAAGCCACCGGCCACCGCACCCAGCTGGAAGATCGGCAGGAACATCGCCATGACGATACCGCCCACAACCACACCGAGGAACACGATCAACATCGGTTCGATCAGAGAGGTAAGCGCGGCCACCGTGGCTTCAGCCTCGGCGTCGTAGAAATCAGCGATCTTGTTCATCATGCCATCGACGTTACCCGTCGATTCACCGGCCTTGACCATGTGCTTCATCATCGGCGGGAAGAAGGTGTTGGAGGCAAGCACTTCGGAGACTTGGCCACCTTGACTGACGTGCTTGGCAATTTCGAGACAGGCTCCCTCGATCTGCACCTTGTTGGAGGCGGAGGAAACGATTTCCAAGGTCCGCAGGATCGGCACCCCCGAACGCACGAGGGTCGCGTAAGTGCGGCAGAAACGGGACAGCGCGATCTTGTGGATCAGGTTACCAAAGATCGGCGCCTTAACCAGCACCCGGTCTTTGATGTCCCGGCCCTTGGGTGTGGCGATGATCTTTTTGAAGATGAACCACATCACCACACAACCAGCGATGATATGGAGGATGTAGGCCTTCAGGAAGTCGGACAGATCGATCAGGAACTGGGTCGGCGCCGGGAGTTTCGCGCCAAAGTCCGCGAACATGTCGGCAAAAACCGGGATCACGAAAATGAGCAGCACGTTCACAAGGGCGACGGCCAAACCGATCACCGCGATCGGATAGGTCATGGCCGACTTTACCTTTTTGGTGAGTCGAACACTGGATTCGAAATACTCGGCCACCTTGCCCAGAATTTCCGAAAGCGCACCGGAAGCTTCACCGGCCTCCACCATGGAGATGAAGAGCGTGTTGAAGGCCCGGGGGAATTTCTTGACCGAATCGGAGAACGAATTACCCGAGGAGATCTCGGCCCGCACATCGCGAATCACGATCCGAAAAACCTGATCCTCCGTCTGGTCCTGCAGGGCTTCGAGACACTGCACCAAGGGCAGACCGGCCGTGAGCAGCGAACACAGCTGTTGGGTGAAGATCGCAAGCTCCTCAAGAGGGAGCTTATACTTCTTGGATTTCTTTTCGTAAGCCTTCTGCTTGGCCAACTGTTGCGAGGCCCAGAAATTCGACTGCTTCGACTTTCCGCCGGCCGCTTTTTTCTTTCCGGCCTTTCCTTTCGAGCCACCTGAGATAATCGCCATGCCCGCAGAGAAAAGGGTCATATCCCACCCGGCAACTCCATTCCCTATGCCGATTTAGCAATAATTTGTGAAACGGGGGGGATGATTTTTCATGGAGTGACCGACGAAAATACCTGCTAAGGCAGGCTTGACGCCCCGCCCTGCTCCCCGTTGCTTCGCCTCCCTGCGCCTGTAGTTTAGTGGTAAAACCTCTGTCTTCCACACAGATGTCGTCGGTTCGATTCCGTCCAGGCGCACCATTTTTCACCGAACCTTTGGTGGCACGGGCCGAATAAATGACATCCCGGACTGCATCCCGTGAACATCGTTCTGTTTGAAAAATCCGAAGTGGCCGTTCCGCTTCCGCGAACGGACCATCGGGCGGAACATATCCTGAGGGTCCTGCGGAGGTCCGCAGGTGATGACTTTGATGTCGGTATGATCAATGGTCCCCGGGGTAAAGCCACCTTGCGGGCGACCACCCCCAGCCATCTCGAACTCGGCTTTGCTTGGGCCAAACCCCACGCTGCCCCCGCTTGCACGGCACTGGCTGTAGGCTTTCCCCGCCCGCAAACCGCCCGGGACATCCTGCGCGACGCCACCTCACTCGGGGCCACCGAGCTGTCCTTTGTCAGAACCCACCGCAGCGATGCGAATTACGCCAAGAGCTCCCTATGGCAGAACAACGAGTGGCGTCGGCACCTGATCACCGGCGCGGCCCAAGCGTTTGATACCTTTGTTCCGCCGACGAACTGGCACCAATCCCTCGCGGAGTCGCTGACAGCGTGGCAGTCAACGGGCCATCAACTCATCGCGTTGGACGTCTATGGCGACCATCCTCACTTGGGCAGCTGGACCCTGCCCAGAGCCGCTCAAAGTTGCGCGCTGCTGATCGGTCCCGAGCGGGGGTGGGACGCCGCTGATCGCATCGTTTTAAAGGCGGCCGGCGTGACTTGGTTCAACCTAGGGCCACGGGTCCTGCGCACCGAAACCGCTGTGGTTTCCGGGCTGACGTTGATCAACGCGGCCCGGGCTCGAAGCGGAAAATAGCCGCGGTCGGCTGCCCCTTGCCCTTACCCAACCGCTTGACCAGTTCCCACCCCTTGGGGAAAACCGTCATATCCCCGGGCAATTCGAAGATCACCCGGGGGTCATCTCGACGGCGCAGCAGTTTGCGCAAACCTTGAAAAAGCTTGGGCGCCACTTTCTCGATCATCGGATACGGCGGATCAATGAACACCAAGTCAGGTGGTTCGAGCTCATCAATCCAAGGCACGCCGGTGGCATCGCCGCAGCGTACCATGAGCCCCGACTCATCTCGCTCCATACTGACACAGACGGAAGCAATGTTGCGGCGCAGCAATTCAAAGGTCGCCCGATTCTTCTCGACCCACATGCCCCCTGAAGCCCCGCGACTGATCGCTTCCAATCCGTAGGAACCCGTGCCGGCAAACAAATCGAGAAAACGCGAGCCATCGACGCGGCTTCCCAAGCTGGAGAAAACCGCTTGGCGCAAACTGTCGGTCGCGGGACGCACCGCATCTCCCTTGGGCGTTGCCAGGTGAATTCCACGAGCTTGACCACCACTGATTCGCATACGCGCAGCCAAATGAGCGGCGCGCGCTTGGCAAACGTGAATAGCAGGTCAATTCACCGGCCCGTTCGACTCGAAGCTTCACCCTCGCGGTTGAATCTCCCAATCTTCGCTCGTCGCAGTCGTCGATCCCTCGGCTCGAACCGTAGGTGCCATGCCCCGATCATCGAAGTTCCCCAAATCCAACCACTGCGACGGACGGGTGTTTTTTAATCCCGGCGTGCATATAAATCGGACGTGGTGGAACGTTTGGCAGTGGCGCCGATCCTCCACCCCCGCACCCTGGCCGGAAGCGGTCGAGATCACCCCCCCTCCGCTGCCTCCGGCCCCGCTGGACGGCACCATCACGGCCACATGGATCAACCACGCGACCACCCTACTCCAGACCCGCCACGCCAACATCCTGACCGACCCGGTTTTCAGCCAACGGGCCAGCCCGGTACAATGGGCGGGACCGCTGAGGGTGCATCCTCCCGGTGTCCAGATCGAGGATCTGCGGGATATTCATGTGATCCTGCTCAGCCACGATCATTACGACCACTGCGATACCCACGCTCTGCGGCATTTTGCCCAGCGCCCCCATCCCCCCATTGTAGTGGCTCCCCTGGGTAACGATGACATCCTGCGCCGATGTGGATTTCCCGAGGACCGCATCATCACCCTCGACTGGTGGGAGGCCCATGAGTTCGCCCCGGGATTCCATGTCCGCGCCACCCCTGCCCGGCACTGGAGCAATCGGGTTTCCGGCGGCCGCAACCGCCGCTTGTGGGCGGGCTTTTTCATCCATGCCGGCGGCCGCACCGTATATTTTGCCGGTGATTCCGCCTGGGACCTTCCCATGTTCGACGAGATCGGCGCCCGGTGCGGCGAGCCTGATTTGGCTCTGCTCCCCATCGGGGCCTACGAACCGCGATGGTTCATGTCCGCTCAACACTGCAATCCGGCGGAGGCGGTCATGATACACCAAGCCGTGGGAGCCATGCGTTCGCTCGGGGTGCATTGGGGAACCTTTCAACTCACTGATGAGGGCCGGGATGATCCCCTGTCCGCGCTGGCCACCGCCAAGGCCGAAGCCGGGTTGGCTGACGAGGAATTCATCACCCTCGCTCCCGGTGAATCCTTGTCCGTTTAATTTACCGTCCAACGGCGAAATTCGCCGGTGCCCAATCAAAAGTGGACAGACGGTAGAACCCCGGGAATTTTCTGCTATAGTTAGGCTCCTAACTTAATCTTAGTCCCCTTGACCACGGGACAGCTCATCTTCCTTCCACACCAGCATCATGATCCTGCGTCTCGCCACGGCCCTTGCGGTTGTCGGAGTGGCTTTTTCTTCCACTGCGAGGGCGGAGCCTATGCAGGAGCGCAACTACTGGCCGTTCTGGGTGGAGCGGGATTTGGAGTCCGACGGAGTCAAGCGCTGGAGCTCCCTCGGCCCCTTGGCCTTTGGATCCCAGAACGAAGCCGGTGACCGGCTCCGGGGATTTCGCCCTCTTTTTCACGATTTCAAATCAGACGAAGGCTCCACCTCCCGCAGTGTGGTTTACCCGCTTTGGTATCGGGAATATGCCGCGCCCGAAGACCAGCATCGATGGACCATCCTCAACCTGATTAATTCCAAAACGGGGGCCGGCAACGATGACCGTTTCGCCGTATGGCCGATCTACTTTTCCCGGGAAACCGGTGAGCCCGAAACAAGCTACCGGGCGGTATTTCCGATCTATGGCGACATCGGTCAGCGCTTTGGCCAGAGCCAGTTGAAGTGGGCTCCCTTCCCCCTCTACGTTCGCTACGAGAAAAATGGGGCCGTTACGACCAGCACGCCGTGGCCCTTCATCAAAAATTACCACGGCGAGAACCAACGGGGATTCGCGGTGTGGCCGCTGGCCGGGAAACGGGAAGTTCCGGGCGTGAGTTCCAACCGCTATCTTCTCTGGCCTCTGCTCTACCAGAAAGAGGGAGACCTTGATACCGCCGAGCCATCCTATCGGGCCGGATTCCTGCCCCTTTATGCCACCGAGACCTCCGCCGGCTACCGCAGCGAAACCTTCGGCTGGCCGTTCTTCGGCTACTCCCGACGCACCTCACCCGTGGTCTACAAGCAAAACAACTTCTTCTGGCCCCTCTGGGTACAAGGCCGCGGGGAAGATCGCTACGTAAACCGCTGGGCCCCCCTCTTCAGCTACTCCAAAACCCCCTCCCGCGAGCAAACCTGGCTGGCCTGGCCGCTGTGGCGTGACCGGCAATGGAGCAGCGAACACCTCGACCACCGCCGCCAGCAGTTGCTCTATTTCGTCTACCATTCAGAGGTCCAAACCAGTCGCCAGTCGCCCGATGCCGAAGCGGCGGTCAAGCGCCACCTCTGGCCCCTGGTCAGCCACTGGAACAACGGCGCCGGACGCGTCCAAACCCAACTTCTCAGCCCCCTCGAAGTGTTCTTTCCTCACAACGAGCGGATGCGCCAAATGTGGTCTCCCCTGTTTGCGCTGTATCGGTTCGATCAAAAGTCGCCGGGCGAATTCCGCCACTCGGTGTTGTGGGATGCCATCACCTTCGCCCGCAGTGATTCGCAGCAAAGCCGTGAGTTTCATTTGGGGCCATTATTCAACTTCCGTTCTGACGCGACGGAGACTCAATGGGGGATCCTCGCGGGCCTTTTCCGCGTTTCCCGGCCCGCTGGTCAGGGACTGTGGGCCGGCAGCTTTCTGACTGATCGTAATTCGCCATGAATCGCATTCACCACTTTCTCGATGCATTCGGCTCGGGCCTGATCATGACCTGGCGGGCATTCGCCATGTTGCCGGCGGCTCCCCGCATCCTAAAGCGGGTGGCTGAGCAGGGGTTCCTCATCGGCTACACCTCGATTCCAATCATCTCGATCCTGCTCTTCTTCATCGGCGGCGTGCTCGCCCTGCAAGCCGGTATCGTGTTGAACAATTTCGGGCCCAAGGAATTCATCGGCACCCTCGTCGGTGCCTCCATGGCGCGCGAACTCGGGCCCGTCATGGTCGCCATCATTCTGGCGGGCCGGGTCGGCAGTGCGGTGACGGCCGAACTCGCGTCCATGCGGGTCAACTCCGAGATCGATGCCCTCACGACTATGAACATCCCGCCGGAACGCCTGCTGGTGTTGCCGCGATTGTTGGCCGTGCTGCTGGTGATGCCGGTGCTGACGATGCTGGCCAACCTCATCGGGTGGTTTGGCGGCGCCGTGGTTTGCGAATACGTCGATTTTATCGGACTCTCGGCGGATACCTACTTCCGCAACCTCCAAGCATATGTCGGGTTTGGCGATGTCCTGGACGGCATCATCAAGGCCGAGATCTTCGGATTGGTCATCATGATCATCGCCTGCAACACGGGCCTGCGCACGCGCGGCGGACCCCGGGAAATCTGACCGGCCGTCACCAAGGCCGCCCTCCTGCCCCTGGTTCCCATCCCCACCCTCAAGTACATCCACATTGGTAGCTCGGATTACTCGCAATTCAACGAGTGGACTGTCGGAAAGATTCGTTACATCAGCCGTGACAACGGCAAAGGAATCTTTCTGGATGGTGCTTTCAGCGAGAGTTTTACCTACCACATCGGGATCATTCCCCTGCCGAAGCTGTGGATCGGCCCCGGTTGGACGACAGGCCTCGGTGATACTGCTGTGGACAATCCCTTCTACGGTCAGGATTATGCCTACGCTGCCAAGGTCAAGATCGAGCCGATGGACAAGCTCTCCATGGTGTTGATTGGTGTGGTTGCTCTTGATTGGGAAGCCA
>CAKZMS010000245.1 GCA_937128785.1 uncultured Opitutaceae bacterium
GGGAAGTCAACTCGCGGAAGAAATGAGAGCGCGACGGGATGCGGCAGTGGAATTCGAGACCACACTTGAGGAACGCAGCCGTCTCGCTGCCGATTTACATGATACAACCGAGCAATCGCTGACCGGATTGGCCCTCCAACTCGAAACTAGTCAAGGCCTGCAGGGGCAGGATGTGGACCGAAGTAGGCATCACCTAAGACTGGCTCAGCAGTTGTTGGCCAGTAGCCGAGAGGATCTCCGCAGAAGTATCTGGAATCTGCGTTCGACAGACTTGGAAGAAAACTCATTCGAGGAGGCCTTGAGGAAGATTGCCCGCGAGAGGAGCCGAGATGTAGCGGTAGAAATACGGATCGAAATAGATAATCAAGGAGGTGCCATGGATGACTACATCGCAGGTAATCTATTGCTCTCAGTCCAAGAGGGGATTACCAACGCGCTGAAACACTCGCAAGGAAGTGAGATTGTCCTGCGGTTCAGGTCAGCGATGGATCAGATATCGATTTCGATACAAGATAATGGGGTCGGTTTCGATCCCAAGAATGCCGCAGGCATGCAAGGCGGGCACTTCGGCCTGCAAGGAATGCGGGAAAGAATGAAGCGTTTGGGAGGCCTACTGGAGATTGAAAGCTCACCCGGTGCCGGAACCAAACTGACTCTTCGAATCTTATGTCAGAAGAATGGGAGCTCAGCACCAATTTAGCTGAATGCTTTAAAAAAACTAAGGGGAGATGGCTTACTTTAGAAGCCTCGTGGATTTTCATATTCGAATTACGCTAAGCCACTCAGTATCTGCCCATGATCTGGTAGAGGATCCAATAGCAACCAACGCTGCCGATGAAGATTCCGGCAACGCCGCACGCGAAGATCATGGGGTTGCCTTGCCCAAAGTAGGCCGCTGATCCGAAGAAGAGACTGTTGAGGGTCATCAGCACCCAAAAGTCGCGCCGTCTCCGATTGATGATGGGGGCTGCGGGCGGCTTGAGCTCATCCACGCCGGCCTGGTGCTCGATGGCCTGCTGGTCAGCTCGCATCTGGTAGACGTCGATCGGTTGATCATCCTTCGCCGCGGAGGGCCCCTCATTCACGCGCTCGAATTTCTCCGCCGTGCGCAGTTGGTAGGTTTTGCGCGGGGGAGTGATTTCGTCGTCCATGCCGATCAGGATAGGCGCTAGAGCTGCACCGGCAACCCGATCTCGATGATCTGCGTCGGCAGGACGGCGTAGTAGTCTTTGACGGGCTGGGCGTTGCGGGAGAGGAACGCGTAGTAGCTCTTCTGCCACTCGAACATGGGCGCGTTGCCGCCGGGCAGGATCATCTCCCGGTTGAAGTAGAACGTGGTCTGTTGGAGTTTTAGCGGCACGCCCCGCTCGGTAATCCGTTCGCAGAGGTTGCTCACATCGGGGGACTCCATGTAGCCGTAGCGGCCCACGGCGCGCCACACGCCTGCGCCCATCTCGGTTACGTCGAGGCGATCCGCCTCGGGCACGACGGGCACCTCCGCGGTGGTGATGGTGAGGAGCACGACGGTCTCCTGCAGGCTCTTGTTGGCCTTGAGGTGATGGAGGAGGGAGAGGGGGGAGCAGATGGGAGAAGCGACCATGAAGACCGCGCTGCCCTTGACGCGCACGATGTGGCTGCTCTTGGCGATGTCCGAGAGTTGCAGGCCTTCGGTGGCTTGGCCGTAGACCTTGGAGCCGATTTCCACCCGGCCGATCTTCCACGTCAGCATCGTGATCAACAGCGCGGCGCCAAAAGCCAGCGGGACCCAGCCTCCGTCAAAAAACTTCGGCAAATTGGCGAAGAAGAAGCCGAGGTCGATGGCCCAGAATCCCAGGCACATGGCGATGGCGAGGGGCACCTTCCATCGCCAATTCCGGGTGGCGACAAAGAAGAGCGTGAACGTCGTGACGGCCATCGTGCCGGTGACGGCGATGCCGTAGGCGGCGGCCAGCGCGGACGAACTTTTAAACATCAGCACCGTCGCGATGCTGCCGAAGGCGAGCCCGAGATTGACCGCCGGCAGGTAGATCTGGCCGCGTTGGTCCGGGTTGGTGTGCAGCACCTTGAGCCGCGGGAAGTAGCCGAGTTGGATGGCTTGGCGAATGAGCGAAAACGTGCCGGAGATGAGCGCCTGGGAGGCAATGATCGCCGCGAGCACCGATAACCCCATCAGCGCGATCCGCAGCGGTCCTTCCGGGGCGAGTGACAGGAACGGATTCTCCATATCGTGCGGATGGGCGATCACGTGGGCGCCTTGGCCGAAGTAGTTCAGCGTCAGCCCGGGGAGCACCACACCATACCACGCTCGCAGGATGGCCTTGCGGCCGAAGTGTCCCATGTCCGCGTAGCGGGCTTCGACGCCGGTGATGGCCAAAACGACGCCACCCAAAATGCCGACCATCGCCTCGGGCTGCGTGACCAGCAGGCGGAAGCCGTGCAGGGGATTGAGCGCCGCCAGCACTTCCGGGGCCTCCCAGATCCGCCAGAGCCCGAGCAGTCCGAGCGAGCTGAACCAGACCAGCATCACCGGTCCAAACATCGAGCCGATCACGTGCGTGCCATGCCGCTGCACCCAGAACAGTCCCAACAGAATCGCGATGCAGATGGGGATCACGTAGGCATGAGCGGCCGGCACGATGACCTCCAAACCTTCCGTTGCGGAGAGCACCGAAATGGCGGGCGTGATCACGCCTTCGCCGCAGATCATGGCGGCGCCAATCAAGACCACGATGAGCAGCGGTGGCACGCGCTTGCCGGGTTTCCAGCGTTCCAAGCCGCTGAGAGCGAGTAGGGCGAAGATGCCGCCTTCACCTTGGTTGTTGGCGCGCATAACCACGGTGGCGTATTTGACACTGACCACGCTGATCAAGGACCAGAAGATGAGGGACAACACGCCGAGCACGGCGCCAGCCCGCTCAACTTCGGGCAGAGGGTGCACCGCTTCGCGCAAGGCGTAGAGCGGACTCGTGCCGATATCCCCGAATACCACCCCAAGGGCACCGATCACCAGGGCGGCTTTGGGCGCACTAAAGTCGCCAGGGGATGAAGAGGCCGAGCTCATGGTCAGGTCAGGGTGAGAGTGAAGCTCCCGCGACACTCTCCAAGATTAAGTGTTGGTCGTTTTTTGGCTTTCGGTCCGGGCCCAATTATT
>CAKZMS010000246.1 GCA_937128785.1 uncultured Opitutaceae bacterium
TAACGAGCTGGTCGACCAATACATCGCCGGATTCCCCCGCATCGAGGAGGAGCTCAACACTTGGGATCACAACAAGCCGGTTCCGCCGGCCCAATCCCTGAGCAGCTTTCTGACCGGCAGGGAATGGCTCACGGCCAGTTTTTGGCAGGACTGGTATGGCCTGCTGCCGTTGCTCACGGGCTCGCTTCTGGTGTCCGCCGTAGCCTTGATCATTGCGGTGCCACTGGGCGTAGGAGCCGCCATCTACGTCAACCAATTGGCCTCGGTCCGCGAGCAGAACATCATCAAGCCCTCCATCGAATTCATTTCGGCGATTCCCTCCGTGGTGCTCGGGTTTTTTGGCATTGCCGTGTTGGGCGAAGCCATCCGGGTCATGTCGGGCTGGGCGTGGATGAGCTCAGCATGACGCCGCCGCTGCTGCCAGCGGCCAAGTATCTCGTGCGCAGTATGTCATTAACGGATGCTCAAACACTTACGCAGGAGGCGTTAATCCTCTCGTCCGCCGTTGAAATTGAGAAAAAGTGTGTGGCGTTTTATCGGGCTCACATGAAATCGGCTTAGCCCGATTGGGCGCGAGTGGGGCGAATATGCAACTGATGCAGATGACTTGCCTCGGCTGCCAATGCCGTGAATTCTTTTGGAACCGGTCGGGTGTGATCCTCGTCTGACTTCTCATTACCCATGAATCACCTTTCGTCACTTCTCCGCCCGACCCGGTTGTTGATTGCTGGGCTTCTGCTGGCTTCAACGGTTTCAGCCACGTCAATCCGCCCGCCAAATTTCGAACAACTGGTCGAGAATTCCGGCAAAGTCGTTCGCGCGACCATCGAAAATATCCGCCCTTACGAAGATTCGTATGAAGGAGAGCGGATTGTGCGCACGGAAGTGACCCTCAATGTGCTCGAATCCATTGCGGGTAATGTCGCTCCCGGAGAGCTCAAAATCCGTTATCTGGGTGGGCAGGTCGGAGACCTGCGCCTCGAGGTGGGAGCCATGCCCCAATTCAAACCCGGTTCAGAGGTCGTGCTCTTTCTCCATCCGCATGATCGATTCATTTGTCCCACGGTGGGCTGGGGCCATGGCAAATATCAGGTGGATCGTTCGAGTGTCGACGGGGTCGCCCGGGTGCGGCGATCCAACGGCGATCTTCTGCAGGGATTGGATCAGATCGCCGAACCGATTCATGGGGGGGCTTTGCAAACCCAGAGCTTTGACCCGCTGAGCCAAAGCAATGGAATTACCTTGGCCCAGTTCCGCCAATTGGTGCGGCAGCAGGTCGAAATCAACCGCCGCCAGGAATGATCCGCCGCAGCCTAACATTAGCGGCGGTCGGGCTGTTGGCCGTCTCCGCCGCCGGATTCAACACCCAGGGCGTCAATGCTGACACCGGCGTCTGGCCGAACGGAACGATTAACTATCAAATTCGCCTGGGGGGCACGGCCAGTGGGGCTTTGATCGACGGCTCCAGCAGCTGGACCACCGTAGTGCAGTCCGCCTTCGATGAGTGGAATCAACACATCGCCAACGTGCAGTTTACCGGGGTGGAGGCTGCAGTCGGCGGTCAAAATGAGGACGACAACATCAATGACCTTTTCTTTTCGGATACCGTCTACGGCGAGTCATTCGGCGGATCCACGTTGGCTGTCACTCTCAATCGCTTTCAGGGCTTCAGTCGACCGCTTCCCCGGGTAGAAGCCGACATCGTCTTCAACACGAACGACAAGAACTGGAACTCTTACCGGGGAAATTGGCGGTTTGATCCTGAGGACTTGCGCCGGGTGCTGATTCACGAACTCGGTCATGCCCTTGGCCTCGACCACCCCGATGACATCGGGCAATCGGTGAGCGCGGTGATGAATGCGGTGGCCGGAGACATCGATACCGCGGTCACGGATGATATTCAGGGAGCTCAATCTTTGTATGGTGCGTCCGGCGGCGGCGGCGGTGGCGGCGGAGGAGGAGGCGGCGGCGGTTCCTCGGGAGATGCCTTTGAGTCCGACAACAGCGTGGGAGCGGCGAACTCAATCACCAACGGCGAGACCCAAAACCACTCCATTCACGAAGTGGGTGATCAGGATTGGGTCACGTTTACTATCGGCTCCGGCGGAGCGACCAATTTTACCATCGAAACGGGGGGGGCGTCAGGTGACACCGTGATTTCATTATTCGGCCCGGATAACTCCGATACCTTGCTGGAGACGAACGACGACATTGATCAATCTGGCGGGAATTTCTTTTCTCGGATCACCCGCTCCAGTCTGGCTGCGGGCCGGTATTGGCTGCGCGTTGAAGAGTTTAATAACAACGGCACGATCAGTGCCTACACGCTGACGGCTTCTTGGACGGAAGGGAGTTCCGGCGGCGGCGGAGGAGGAGGCGGCGGCGGTGGCGGAGGATCAGTTTCCGGCGGTAAACTCTCGAATTTATCCGTCCGGGCCAAAACAGGCGGGCAATTTGGCACGTTGATCTTGGGCTTCGCAATCGCCGGTGCCCCTAAGGAAGTTTTGATTCGCGGCATGGGTCCCACGATTGGAGATTTTGGCGTACCTAATCCCATTCCCGATCCACGTTTGGATATGGTGCTTAACGGCGGGGCTTTTGATGAAGCGGATGATTGGGTAAACGAATCCAATTCGACCCAGATATCCCTACGAGGTGCAGAGTTGGGTGCCTTTGCCCCCACCAGTAATCTCGAGGCCATCCTGCTGAGATCGGTCGATCCCAATCCCTACACGGTGCTCGTGAGAGACTTTAATGACAGCACTGGAGAGGTCTTGATCGAGGCCTATGACGCCGATGCTCTTTCAGCATCTGGGCGCTTATCGAACTTGTCCACTCGCACCGAGGTGGGTGGTGAAGCCGGTAGTCTCACCGCCGGGTTCGTGATCGCGGGCACGGGTAATGTGACTCTCCTCATTCGCGGAGTCGGTCCCACCCTGTCTGACTTTGGCGTTTCCAATGTGGTCGGAGATCCAACCCTCGTGGTGATTCGATCATCGGATCAGGCTCGCGTGGGTTCAAACGAGCGATGGGACGATAACAACGCGTTCAATCTGCGGACCACTGCGCAGACCGTCGGGGCGTTCGCTCTGAGGGAGAATAGTCTGGATGCCGCGCTGCTGATTACGCTACCCCCCGGAAGCTACACCGTGCAGATGAACAGCGGGGCCAATGGCACTCCCGGCAATGGTCTGATCGAGATCTACGAAGTTCCGTAAACCGCGGCGCTCAACGCGAAGTTAGAAGTTGGCCGAGGTTTCCAGCTGCGCGCCGGGAGCCAA
>CAKZMS010000247.1 GCA_937128785.1 uncultured Opitutaceae bacterium
GTCCGCGAGGTCGTCACCATCGCGCCATGCAGGACCAGATAGATCGCATCAATCCCTTCCACCAAAGCCGGTCGCGCCCGCTCGGCAAACTCCTGCCAAAACGATTCCAGCGCGGCGTCATCCACCATCCCGCTCGGCATGGCCCGCGCATCCACCGTCGGCACGACGGACAGGCTCAGCCGCTTGGCCGCATCGAGAAATCCGTCGGTGGGCGAACCATCGCCCGACTTATTGAGAATATCCTCACCGCACGTGACGTCAAAATCCGCCCAGGTTGTCGTTTCCTCGAGAAACGTATGGGTCTCGTGAAAAATTCCGCCGAAGAGGATGCGGGCATTCATGCGTTTTTAGTTCCCAACATCAGTCGGCTCACGCCTCCGGCCAGCCGGCGGCGTGTCGCGCAAAGGCGGGCTTTGCGCGCTGCAAGGCTTCGTCGATATCTGCTTCGGTGTGCGCCAGACTGATGGACCACAGTCCGCGCTCGATCGCCCGCACGCCTTCCTCTAACAGGCAGCGACGCAGGTGCGTCCAGCGCGGGACATCCTGCAGTTCGGCGTAGTCGCGGTAGTTTTCAACAACTCGCTCGTTGCCGCCTTCCTTGATCATCAGCGAATGAAACGCCAACCCCGGACCCTGCGGCCGCAGCGGCACGGCATACTCGTCCGCCAACTCCCGCAGGCCGGTCATCAGTTTTTGCCCCAATCGATTGAGCTCCGCGGGATGGTCGGCGCCTTGAGCGATGACCTCATCCAAACACCAACGGCTCGCCGCCAGACAGAGCGGATTGGCATTGAGCGTGCCGGCATGCATCGACTCGCCGGAAATGATCTTGGCCATCGCGGCTTTCGTGCCGACCAGGGCCGCAAACGGCGTGCCCCCGCCGATCGCTTTACCGAACACCGTCAGGTCAGGTTTGACGCCGTAGTAGGCCTGCGCGCCCCCTGCGCCGAAGCGGAAACCCGTGATCGTTTCATCCGCAATCATCAGCATGCCATGCTCGTCGCAGAGCTCGCGAATCGCGGCCAGCATGCCCTCTCCCGGTTCGATGCAGCATGTGTTGCACATCGCCGGTTCACAGACGATCGCGGCGATCTGACCGGCGTATTGCTCCACCCGTTCGCGCAGATGCGCGACGTCGTTCCAGCGAGCCACCACAAACCGCTCGGTCACTTCATCAATGATTCCCTGGCTCGGATGCGTCCGCGCCGGTTCGGGATCATTCCAGGTGCTCGGCGGATTGGCGAATCCCACCAACCCCTCATCGCTCCAACCGTGGTAGTGGCCTTCAAATTTCAAAATCAACTTTCGGCCCGTGTGCGTGCGCGCCAGCCGAAACGCCGCCATGCAGGCTTCGGTCGCGGAGTTATTGAACCGCACCAACTCCGCCGCCGGCACCATCCGCAACAGCCGTTCTGCGACGTCCAGTTCCAGCTCGCTCTGCGCCGCCCAGTGCAGTCCCAACTTCGCCTGCGCCGCGATGGCGTCAGCCAGTCCCGCCGGCGCGTGACCATACAGCAACGCTCCCTGCCCCAGCTGAAAATCGATATACTCGTTATCGTCGACGTCCCACACCCGCGAACCGTAGCCCCGCTCAAAATAGAGCGGCACGGGTTTCTCCAACAAGCGGATCCCACTGTTGATGCCACCGGCAATACTGCCGTGGGCGCGTTCGAACAATTCCTGAGAACGAGGGAAGGTGTAGGGCATGATCGGAAGGGGCCGGATAACCGTTTGGTTACGTCCGGAGACCCTCACGCGAACCCCTCGCCGGTGCAACTCTTCGAAACACCTCCACCCCAATATTTCCACTCACCCCGGTCCACGTGCCCAAACCCAATGTTCGTATTACGAACATTGAGTTCGGGATGAATAATCAATCCGTTCGGAACACCTAGGAGAAGGTCTAAGGGAGGGTGAAATTCGTAGCGCCGTGCTTTAGCCGGCGTTTCTGAGTGCCGCCTGAAGCACAGCCCTACGTCTACTCCACCGCAACCGACTGTTCGGATTTTGGTTTTTGAACTTCTCATAAATCACCGGGTCCGGCTTTCTTGTCCGTCGAAGCCTTGGCGAAGAAGGAACG
Source organism: uncultured Opitutaceae bacterium (assembly GCA_937128785.1). Classification (GTDB taxonomy): domain Bacteria; phylum Verrucomicrobiota; class Verrucomicrobiia; order Opitutales; family Opitutaceae; genus Actomonas. The sequence continues at coordinate 2,081 of CAKZMS010000247.1, forward strand.
CCCGACGCTTCATCGGTTTTTCTAACTTCACCTATCCCGTGATCATCGACTGCCATAACCACCTCGGCGTAGATCCCTATTTCTACCTAAACGGATTTCACCCCTACGCGCAGGATTTGCCCACGCTCGTGACCGAAGGTCGTCACTGCGGCGTCGACCGTTGGGTCGTGTTTCCGATGGTGGTGAATATCTCGCTCGATATGGAGGCCATGCGCCGGCAGGAGATCGTCCCTGGTGGCCTGGAATCCGTTCCCTACGCCTTCGAAAACGAGCGGATGCTCCAGGAGATCTACGACCTCTATCCCGACCTCGGTGCCCACACGATTCCTTTCGCTATCCTCGACCCGATGCGTGAGCCCGCCGCGCAACTCGCCCAACTGCGCGAGCTACATGCCAAGTATCCGTTCTACGGCCTGAAAATTCAGGCGACCATGATCCAGTCCCAAGTCGGAGCCTTGCTCGACGAGGGTCGTGGTTTTCTCGAACTCGCCGCTGAGCTCAATATCCCCTTCATCATCCACTCCAGCGTCGATCCGGCCGACCCATGGTCGCAAGCCAGCGACATCCTCCGCGTGGCCGAAGCGACCCCCCACGTCCGCTTCTGTCTCGCCCATTCCTGCCGCTTCGACCACGAGTGCCTCGACCGCGTGGCCGCCCTGCCCAACACGTGGTTCGACTGCTCGGCCCATCGCATCCACTGTGATTGCGCTGTGCGGGGTTATCCCAACATCGCGCCACCCGAACGTCGGTTCGACGCGGACTACTCCGATCCGGCCGCCGTGCTTCTGGCGCTCGCCGAGGCCTACCCCACCAAGTTCATTTGGGGATCCGACACGCCCTTCCAGAGCTACGTCGACCACACCATGGCCCTGCGCAGCACCTACGCTGAAGAGACGGCCTGCCTCGAGGTGCTGCCGCCCGACCTGCACCGGGCCGTCACTTCGGAGAACCTCCTGACTTACCTCCAACTCCCCAATGACAAATCCCTCGCTTGAAGACTGCGCCGCCCTCGTCACCGGCTCGTCGCGCGGACTCGGTCGGGGCAGCGCCCATGGATTGATCGAGGCCGGGGCCCAAGTGGTGTTCCACGGCCACGATCCCCGTCCGGACGACTTGCCCCACAACCCCTACGTGGAGATCGACCTGCTGAGCGAGGCTGCCCCCAACCGGCTCGTCACCGCGGCCTTTGCCGCCGCACCCGGGCTCAACCTGCTCGTGTGCAATGCGGGCAGCATCTTCGACATTCCGTTTCTCGACATGGACCTCGAACGGTGGGACCGCACGCAGAACCTGAATGTGCGCGCCACCTATTTTACCGCCCAGGCCTTCGCCCGCCGCCTGATCGAAAACCAGCGACCGGGAGCCATCGTCATCACGTCGTCGATCAACGGATCCCAAGCCGAGATCGACTCCAGTGCCTATGACACCTCCAAGGGCGCCCTGGTCATGATGACTCGCACCCTCGCCCAGGCCCTCGCTCCCCACCACATCCGCGTCAACGGCATCGCGCCCGGCATGATGCGCACCCCCCTCACCGAGCGCTGGATCAACTCCGACCCGGCCGGCGCCGAACTCTTTGCCAAGCGCACCCTGCTCAACCGCCTCGGCACCCCGGAGGATTGTGCCGGGGCCGTCGCGTTCCTGCTGTCACCAGCAGCTGGATACATCACCGGACAGGTGCTGGCCATCGATGGCGGCATGGGCATTTCCCAACTCGGCAACATCACCCCATGACCCGCCTCGATGATTTGGCCACGCCCAGCATCCTCATCCACGAGGATCGGTTGGAGCGAAACCTGCGCAACCTGCAGCAGGCCTGTGATGCCGCGGGCGTCGCGCTGCGCCCCCACATTAAGACCCACAAGCTGGTGCCCATCGCGCGTCGGCAACTTGAACTCGGCGCCCCCGGCCTGACCTGCGCCAAAATTGGTGAAGCCGAGGCCATGTTGGTCACGGGCGTGCGGGAAATCTTCATCGCCCACTCGTTGGTCGACCTCCGCCAGGCCCCGCGGATCGCGGCGCTGGCCGATCAACTCGATGAGCTTCGCTTGGCCGTGACCAGCGAGGCGCACCTCGAGGCATTTCTGCCACTGATCCGGCAGGTGAATCGCCCCGTTGCCGTCATGATCGCCGTGGACACTGGATTGCATCGCGAAGGCATCCGGGAGGATAGCGCCGCCGAACGCATCGCCCAGCGATTGGCGGAGGAACCGTTGGTCAAGCTGGCGGGGCTCTACAGCCACGAGGGTCAATTCTACGGCGCAGACCACCACCAACGTTCCACCGAAGTGGCGGCACTCCTCGACCACCTCGATCGCGTCCGCAACGCGATTGATCCCGCGCTCGCCATCTGGCCGGGATGCAGTGTCTCGGCGCGAGCCGTGCTCAAGGCTTCCGCCGGACGCGTCCAGGCGGTGCGACCCGGCGCCTATGTTTTTGGTGATCTTTCGCTCACCGAAAATGCCAACGTCATGCCGTGGGATGACGTCGCCCTCCACGTGCTCGCCACCGTGGTGGACAAACCCACCGCCGAGCTCGCGTTGATCGATGCCGGTTCCAAAACCTTTTCCTCCGATAAGACGGCCGCGGACATCGCGGCCCGAGCCGCCGACGGTCGCCAGCTGGAAGTGTTCGCCGTCAACGAGGAGCACGGTTACCTGCGCGGCAAGGATCTCGCCTCGGTGAAGGTTGGCGACCGCATCGCCTTCGTGCCCGCGCATGTCTGCACCGTGGTCAACCTTACCAACCTCGTTCACGTAATGACCCCCGATCAGACCCTCCGCACCACCTGGCCCGTCGACGCCCGCGGGAAGAACCAATAACCCCCATTCCATGCAAGCTCAGCTCCATATTGACGCCCGTCACGCCCTTGGCGAAGGACCCGTTTGGCACCACGACACCCTTTACTGGGTCAACATCACCGAAGGCCGCCTCTACCGGCACAACGCCGCGACGGACACGCTCACCCACTTCGATGTGGGCTCAACTCTCGGCGTGGCCCTGCCCGCCGCCGACGGTTGGTGGTGGACCGCCCGCGAGCACGACTGCGCGTGGCTGCACGAACCCTCGAGCAAGGTCGTTCCCCTCGATGCTCCCATTACCCCGCCCGTTCCGGCCTCCCTGCGCTTCAACGACGGATTCACCGGCCCCGACGGACATCCGTGGGTCGGCAGCGCGGCGCTCGATGGCTCGCGTGAAACCGCCATTCTCTACCGCGCCGATGAGACCGGCGCCCTTCACGTGGCCCTGCCCAACATCACGCTCTCCAACGGCCTGGGTTGGTCGCCCGACAAATCGCAGTTCTACTACGTCGATTCTCTGGCGCACAATTTGAGTGTCTTCGACTACGATGCTTCGACCCAGACGATCGCCAATCGCCGTATCCTCCGCGAGTTCCCACAGGACGGCAGTGTGCCCGACGGGCTGAGCATCGATGCCGAGGGGCACATCTGGTTGGCCATCTGGGGAGGCTCCGGTGTGCTCCGGATCGACGGTCAGTCCGGCGATATCCTGGACCGCATCGATCTACCGGTTTCGCAAGTCACCTCCTGCGTGTTTGGGGGCCCGGAAAACCGCACCCTCTTCATCACCTCGGCTCGCGCTGGGCTCGACGACGACGCGCTCGCGGCGCAACCGCTCGCCGGAGGCATTTTCCGCGTGGAGACCGATGTCGCGGGCTTACCTTGCCCTCCCTGCTCACTGCCCCCGCCCTCCGCTTAATCATCCAACCGCTCTGAAACGTTTCAGCTCCGGTCCGATTGCCTGCCCCCTGCCCCCTTGACGGCTGAACCCCCTTCATCATCCCCCCTGCCCCTTTCCCGCCCCCGCCCGCCGCTTTTGCACCAAGATCTGGCAGAGCCCTTCTAGCCAGCCTCTTGGCCCCCACCTAAGATCGTCGCGACGTTCCCCTCGTCCGACTTAACCCCATCCCCCGATAGATACTATGAGTGACCTCCTTCACTTCACCAAACGCGGCCAAGGCGCCCCATTGATGCTTATCATGGGCCTCGGTGCCGACGGTTCCGTCTGGGAAGAACACGTCAAAGCCTACGAGCAACACTTCACCTGCTACCTCATTGATAATCGCGGCATCGGCCAGTCCCCCATCACGGAGGGGCCCTACACCACCGCCATGATGGCCGACGATGTGGCCGCGTTGATGGACTCCGAAGGCATCGCCCAGGCCCACGTCGCCGGGCTCTCCATGGGGGGCGCCATCGCCCAGGAACTCGCCCTCCGCCACCCCGCCAAGGTGGACCGACTCGTCCTCATCAGCACCTGGGCCAAGTGCGACAACTACATGAAGCGCGTCTTCGGGCACTTCAAAGACATGCGCGCCAAGGTCGGCCTCGATGAGTTCATGCAACTGCTACTGCTCTGGATCTGGACCCCCGCCTGGATGGAAGAACACGACGACGACATGGCGCAGGCCTGTCGCGATGCTGCCGCCAACGAGACACCGCAACCGCAGGTCGGTTTCGACGGCCAATGCGACGCTTGTATCAATCACGACGCCGTGGACCGGCTCGGCCAGATCGCCGCCCCCACCCTCATCACCGTGGGCACGCTCGACATCTTCACCCCGCTCGCCTGCTCCGAATTTCTGCACGCCCACATCCCCGGTTCCGAACTCCAGCTCTTCACCAAGAGTGGACACGTCCACCACTGGGAGGAACTCGAAGCCTTCAACTCCGCCACCACCCACTTCCTCCTCGGAAACGAATAATTCCCATGCCTATCCAAATCGGTTGCCAAACCTACACCTGGCAAATGAGCGGCGGCGTCTATGACGGCCGGCTCGATCACATCATCAAAATTACTGCTGAGGCCGGTTACGCCGGCGTCGAGTCCGAGACCCGTTTTCTCGGCAAGCTCGCCGACCCGCAACTACTGGGCGAACACCTCGCGGCGGCTCAGGTGGCCATGCCCGCGTTGACCCTCGTCGAGGACTGGCTCCTGCCGGAAGAGACCGACGACGAACGCGCCCGCGCCGACGAGTGCCTGCAGATCCTCACCCACTTTCCGGACACCATGCTCAACATCTGCCAGATGCCGGGCAGCGATCGCGAGAATCTCCAGGAGCGCCAAAAGAACTGCCTGCTCAATGCCAACGCCATCGCCAAGCGCGCGGCCGATCTGGGCATCCGTTCCGGCTACCACCCCAACTCCCCTCCCGGCTCCGTTTTCCGCACCGAGGAGGACTACGAGATTCTCCTCAATGGCCTCGACCAGAGCGTGCTCGGTTACATCCCCGACTCCGGCCACATCGCCGCCGGCGGCATGGATCCCTCCAAAATCATCGAGCAGTATTTCTCGCAGGTCGTGCACGTGCACTTCAAGGACATGAACGCCGAGGGTGCCTGGGAACCCATGGGCGGCGGCATGCTCGATCACGTCGGCATCACCCGGTTCCTCGCCGCGAATAATTACAACGGCTGGATCGTCGTCGAAGACGAGTGCGAAGCCGCCATCACCGACCCCGACAACGTCACCAAGGGCGACGGCGAATACTGCAACCGCGTTCTGCTGCCCCTCACCCAAACCTCATGAGCCTCTTCCGCTTCGTTACCGCTTTTCTCCTCGTCGCCACGGCGGCGACTGCCGCACCTGCCCAATGGCAAACCTACTCCGGGGAAAAAGGCCCCGGCGTCGGCAAACACGTCGTGCTGATCAGCGGTGACGAAGAATACCGCTCCGAGGAAGCCCTGCCCCAGCTGGCCAAGATCCTGTCCGTGCGCCACGGTTTTCACTGCACCGTGCTCTTTGCCCAGGACCCGGCAGTGCCGGGCATCATCAATCCGGATTACCTGAAAAACATCCCCGGACTCGAGGCCCTGGCCGACGCCGACCTCATGATCATCGCCACGCGCTTCCGCGACCTGCCCGACGAGCAGATGCAGATGATCGACGACTACCTCAAATCAGGTCGTCCCGTCATGGGTCTGCGCACCGCGACCCACGCGTTCAACATTCCGGCCGAATCGAAGTGGGCGCACTACAGCTTCAACTACCAAGGCGACAAATCGGAGTGGCAGGGCGGCTTTGGTGAAGCGATTCTCGGCACCTCCTGGGTCGCCCACCACGGCTGGCACAAAAAGGAAAGTGCCCGCGGCATCATCACCGACTCGCACCCGATCAATTCCGGCATCGAGTCCGGCAGCATCTGGAGCGCCGCCGATGTCTACACCGTCAAGGAACTCGGCCCCGAGGCCGTGCCGGTCGTGTGGGGACAGGTCCTCACCGGCATGGATCCCGCGGACGAACCCATCGGCCCCGGCCCTTACGAATACACACCACGCTTCGCCAAAGCCGATCCCGACTTCGACAAAAACGATCCCATGCAGCCCATCGCCTGGACCCAGCCCTACCAGATCCCCGGCGGCCACAAGGGTAAAGTCTTCGCCAGCACGTTGGGCGCCTCCGTCGATCTCGCCAATGCCTCCACGCGTCGCTTGCTCGTGCAAGGCGTCTACTGGGCCGTCGGTCTGGACATCCCCGCCGAGGGCGTCGACGCCGGACTGATCGGCAGTTACCAGCCGACCATGTTCATCAACCGCAAGGATCCCACTTACTGGCCTGAGCGGAACGAGCCCGTCGAAAGCGCAGCGGTGCCCGCGCCCCGCGCGCCCACCGCCGGCGAACGCATCGCCCTTGTCGGCAATGGCCTCGCCGAACGCATGGTTTATTTTCCCCACTTCGAGACCTCGGTGCAGCA
>CAKZMS010000248.1 GCA_937128785.1 uncultured Opitutaceae bacterium
TCCAAGGGTCCGCTGCACGAGGAATGGAGTGAGACACAAGTAGAAGAAGTTGGGGATCCACAGTCCGAGGATCAGTGCGGTCCACGGGATTTCGGGATCATCCTTGGAGCGGACCATGTGGAGTTTTCCACCCGAGCCGTTCGGACCATCGGCGGCCTCGCCCTTATTGAGTAGAACAAACCGTTCCCAGCCGCCCGCCGCTTCCAGATCGGCCACGGTGGCGTCGGAGGTGGCGACCTTCGTTTGGATCAATTCGTTCGCGTCACGCGACGCGAGTTCACCGAAGGCGAGCCAAGCGATGATGGCACCGCCGAGGATGAGCGCGGAGCCCCAGACGAGGTCTGTCCAGGCACAGGCTTTCAGGCCGCCTACAAACACGTAGGTTGCGGCGAGGGTGCCGATGATCCAGCACATCGCGGGGAGGCTCCCGAGGATGGGGGTGTCCGGAAACGCGACGCTCACCACCTTGGCTCCCGAGAAGATGACGGAAGCAGTGGGCACACCCACGAGGATCACCAACGTGGCGATGGCCATGACGGCGCGGGAGAGTTTGCCGTAGCGATACTCCAGGAATTCGGGAATCGTATAGATGCCGGTCTTGAGCAGCTTGGGCAGGAAGACGAACGCCACGACGACGAGCGTGATCGCCGCCATCCATTCGTAACTGGCAATAGCCATGCCGAGCCAATCCGCGGACTTGCCGGACATGCCGACGAACTGCTCGGTGGAGATATTCGCGGCGATGAGGGAAAAGCCGACCAACCACCAGGTCAGGCCGCGGCCGGCGAGAAAGTAGTCGGCGGCGCCGGTTTCACCAGCGGCCTTTTCGCCGCGTTTGCTGGCCCAGATTCCCAGCGTGATGACGCCGAGGACCGAGGCGACGAAGAGGATTGTGTCGAGGATTGCCATGTTACGTAAGGGGTGGGGTTACGCATCGAACCAACAGCTTTCCCCAGGCGAGGGGAAGGCTTTGTTGCTGAACGCGTTTAGTGGCCCGGCTTAGCGAGCTGAGAAACCGTAAACGGTGGTCGTGTCGTAGGTCTCGCCGGGGCGCAGAATCGTGCTGGGGAAGTTCGGTTGGTTGGGCGAATCGGGGTAGTGCTGCGTCTCGAGGCAGAACCCCGTCCGGTGCTGGTAGGTCACGCCGCTTTTGCCTACCCGCACGACCCCGTCCATTTCCAGAAAATTACCGCCGTAGAATTGAATGCCCGGCTCCTTAGTCATGACTGTCATCACGCGACCGGTGGTGGGTTCGTAGACTTCGGCGGCGAGGGACATCTCGCCGGCGGTTTTGTTGAGCACCCAGTTGTGATCGTAGCCGCCGCCGAAGGCGATTTGCTCGTGGTCGGCGGTGTTGCGCTCGCCGATGGCGCGAGGCGAGGTGAAATCCATCGGCGTGCCCGCGACGGGCGCGATCTCGCCGGTGGGGATGAGGCCGATGTCGACCGGGGTGTAGTGGTCGGCGTTTAGGGTCAGGAAATGGCCGTTGATGTCGCCGATACCTTCACCCTGGAGGTTAAAATACATGTGGTTGGTCAGGTTGACCGGCGTCGCCTGATCCGTGGTGGCATGATAGTGGATGGAGAGCTCGTTGTTATCGGTGAGGAGGTAGGTGACCTTCATCGTAAGCGTGCCGGGGTAGCCCTCATCGCCGTTGGGACTGGTATGGCGGAGCACGACTCCCGCGTCGTGACCTTTAAGGATCGGCTTGGCTCTCCAGACGACTTTGTCGAAGCCCTTGTCGCCGCCATGCAGGTGGGCGTTGACGTTCTCGTTGGCGTTGTTGACGGCCAGGGTGTAATCAGCGCCATCGAGGGAGAATTTTCCGTCGGCGATACGGTTGCCGTAGCGACCCACCAAGCAGCCGAAGTAGGGCGACTTGTTTTCGTAGTCGGTTACGTTGTCGAACCCGAGCAGGATGTCGCCGAGGTTGCCGTGACGATCCGGGGCCATGAGCCGCACGACGGTGCCGCCGTAGGTCATGATATCGGCGGAGAGGCCGTTGCGGTTGGTCAGCGTGTAGAGGTGCACCGCCTTGCCGTCCTGGGTCTCGCCGAAAGACGACACGGTGACGGTGGCTTTGGTGGCTCCTGAAAGGGAGGAGGCGACGGCGAGGGCAGCGGTCAACAGACCGGCCAGCAGGGTTTTGTTTCTCATAGCGGGGAGGGAAGAACAGGGTGAATCGAGGTAGTGTCCGGGAACTGGAATGAGCTAAGTAGGTCGACAGATCGAGCGAGGGGGGAGCTCGCTAACCCCATTACAGTAATGGTCATGACGCTGAGGCCAAGGATCGAGCACGGTGAGCCATGGTTTGGTCTAACTATCCGGTTGATCCGGTTTCCGAGTTGAAGCCTCAGTCGGCGGTTTCAGTGCCGGCTAAAGCACGGCACTACGGTGGAGAGATGGACAAAAAGAGAATGGTGCAGTCAACGGCGCTGGAACAGGGTCGCGGGATGACTGCCCGATCCGCCCGCTGGTTGCTGCCCGTGATTTACCGCGGGTTTATCAGCTTGGGGTTGCCGGATGGTTCGTTGGGCACGGCGTGGCCGCAGATACACCGCACCCTGGATCTGGCGGTGGGTTTGGCGGGGCCGTTGCTGTTAACCGCGACATTGTTTGGCGCGGTTTCGAGTTTGATGAGCAGCTGGATCATTCACCGGATCAGCACGGGTCCGGTGGTGTTGATCAGCTGCCTGCTGACGGCATCGGGTCTGCTCATGTTGGCGTATGCGCCGAACGTGGTGTGGCTGTGGGCGGCGGCGGTGCCGTTGGGTTTCGGGGCGGGAGCGGTGGATGCCAGTTTGAATGGGTTTGTGGCGAAACACTATGAGGCACGGCACATGAGTTGGTTGCACGGTTGCTGGGGGGTTGGCGCCACCGCGGGTCCGTTTGTGATGGCGGCGGCGTTGACGACTTCGGATGACGGATGGCGGACGGGATACCTGGTGCTTGGTGGTTCGCAGTTTGCTTTGGTCGGTCTGTTTGCAGTGACGTTGGGGCTCTGGAAGTTCGCGCCGAGTCGGACCCGGGGCGGTTCCGACGACGGGTCCGTGAGCTCCGCCGAACCCAAGACGTTGACGATGCCGGCCCGTTCTGTGGCGGGCGCGATTTCGGCGGGTTTGTTTGCCCTCTACGTCGGCCTCGAAGTGCTGGCGGGTTTGTGGGTGGCGACATTTTTGGTGGGCATGCGCGGCGCGAGTCCGGCGGAGGCAGGCTGGTGTGTGACCGCCTACTACGCGTCGATCATGACTGGGCGATTTTTGATCGGATTCGTGGTGGATCGGTGGGGCAATCGGCGCGTGGTGCGCGGTGCGTTGGGGGTCGGACTCTTGGGGGTGGTGATCTTTGCGCTCCCCGTCGGGTTGATCGGATCAGCGGTGGCGCTGGTGTTGATCGGTGGGGGACTCTCCGTGATCTACCCGAGCCTGATGCACGAAGTGCCGCGTCGATTCCGGCCGGAAGACGTGCAGAGAGTCATCGGGTGGCAAAACAGCGCGGCCTACCTCGGGGGAGCGTTCTTTCCTTTGGTGGCGGGTGGTTTGATCCAATGGGTGGGCGTGTGGGTGGTGCCCGTCTTTCTGGTCATGGGCGTGATTGTGTTGCAGCTCGGGGTGGCGCGTTTGGATCGGCTCACGTGACCCAGCACAGGTGGCGCGGGGACTTTGGCAGAATATGAGCGGTGGGTCGGATTGACCTGAAAAGCGGGCCGCGACAGGCTCGGAGCGTTAACCCAAGCGGACGTTGCTCGCCGCCTGACGTCGGTGTCCAACGGAAGCGTAACTCCCTACCTCCCATGCACCCACATTGGAACATCCAGCTCGACGAGCCCCACAGCGGAGAACTCGGCGAGGCGATTGATCACGAGGACCACCTGCTGGTCGCGTCTGAATACCACTACGAAGCCGGAGCGGTTCTCGAAGTGGTGGTTCACCATGCCGAAGACCCGAATTGCCATATCTTCACCGATTTGGATTCCGGTCATCGTTTTAAGATTCCCGAATCCAAATATCACCGGGTCTGAGCAGACTCAGACTTTGCCACCCGTCCGTCGCCGGCAGCGATGGTCAGACTGAAAAACCGCCCGGCTGGAACCGGGCGGTTTGTTTTTCGCATGTTCAAGTCTCAGGTGGTTCAATCCGCCGGTGGAGCCCAGTAAACCTCGACCATGGCGTTCTGGAGACCGCCCGGATTGTTGCCGGTCAATTGCACGGTATACACGCCCGGGGGCAGCGTGACCAGCAGGGCGGAATCCAGGCTGCCATCGGGCAG
>CAKZMS010000249.1 GCA_937128785.1 uncultured Opitutaceae bacterium
GGGAGGCGGGACGTTACACCGGTGACTTTGGTCGACTCGGCCGCGTGACGTTCTCGATGCGGTGAGCGCTGTGCCGCTAGCTCGCGGCTTGCCATTCACGTAGGATATCCAAGTCGCGCTTGATTGCGGCCTCCACTTTTTCCTGCGGCCAGGATATCTTGCGGTCACCGTGTTCAGCGCCCCCGAGGTTGTATTCGCAATGCAGGGTGTGGGGGACCCGTTGATGAAGCCCATCCAATCGTTCCAGGTAGCGACCAAAGTCGACCCAGCCTTCACCGAGTGGCACGTTGACAATTTCCGGCCGGCCGGTGGCGGCATCAACTTCCCAGCGGAAATCTTTGAATACGAGTGAGCTGATGTGGGGCAGGGCGACCTCGAGGTCCCGGATCCAGGAGGCTCCCCGTTCTGCGGTGGCGTGGCGGATGTCGAATTGGATGCCCAGGGCGGAGGGATCAATACCTTCGAGGAGTTGCTGGTATTCCCACAGCGACGAACCGACATTGCGCTCGCCCGCGTGGTTTTGCAGGGCTCCGTTGAGTCCGTAGTCGGCCAGGGCCTCGGCCAGCTGCTCCACGGTATCCTGCAACTGATCAAGCCGCGCAGCGGGATCATCGCGGGGAGTGAATCGATAATAGCCCATCCGCAGGTGCCGAAAACCCGCGGCCGCAATCGCTTCCATGGTGGCGTCAAAGTGATCGTCCTCGGGAGAAGTGAACCCCGTGGTGCACATGACGGGGGGCAGTCCTTCATCACGAAGAATCCGGGCGACCTCCGGAAGTACCTGGGCGGCATCCGCGGGCTCGACATGGCCGCGTGGTCGCACGGTCAGATCGACGCCGTCAAAGCCCATCGCAGCCGCACTGGCGGCCATGGCTCGGTAGTCGAGAAACTGAAGGTGCTTCGAAAACAGGTGCACCGAGGTGGTTGGGCTTGAGGTCATCGCATTGAGCGAGGGCAGTTGGGTGGCAAGGGCGGCGGTGGCCGTGCTGGCGAGAAAGGTGCGACGTTTCATTTCAGTCGGGGATCGACGGAGTCCATTCCGAGGGTTGAGGTGAGCAGTTTGCCGACGTCGAAGCGGTAGCGGCTGTGCGGAAGGTTTTCCGATTCCAAGGGATAGCTTTTAAGCACGTCGTGAACCGGGGCGGTAACGGGTCCAAGATTCTCGAGCACCGTCAGGGCTGCGATGGCGGTAAAGTGATTGCCGGCGGGATTAGCCCAATCGGCGAGTCGCTCGAGCGCGACGGCTTGATCCGACTCTACGCCATGACGCACCAGCACGTCGGCCGCCGTGATCGCGACGTCAGGGGACTGATCTGCCAGCAGATGGCGGAGGGCTGGCAGGTGTGGTTTGGCGGCGGAGGAATCGTCGCGGGCGGCCAGTCCGATGCCTCGTAGGGTCCAGTAGCGAATGGCCGGCTCGGCGTCACGCAGTTGAGCGGCTACCTTCGCGGTGGGTAGGGTTTGGCCCAACGTGGCCCGGGACGCCACGAGCTGAATGCGGTCGTAGTCGTAGTTCCCGGGCTCTCGTGCCCACTCGTAGGGCGAAGCCCCGGCGGTGCGTCGGTGAAGTTCAGCCTCGGGCAGGAAACCGAGATCACGCACCGCCGCCATCTGCTGGAAGAGCGCACTGGCCAGGCGATCCTTGATGGCACGATGGTCGGGAGTCTCCGCGAGGTTGTTGATCTCGTGCGGATCCTCCCGGAGGTCAAACAGCTGCTCGGCCGGGGTGGGCAGGAAGAAGGCCGACTGGGCGGCGTTGGTCTTTCCGGCTTTAAACAGATCCAGCCAACGTTGATTGCCGGGATTGTTGAATTGGTAATCGACGCGCTGCCCGGCGGGTAGATCAGGGCGGAAATTGCGAATGTAGATGTAGCGCCCGTCGGTTACGGTGCGGACAAAATCGACGCGTTCGTCCATGCGGCCACGGAAACCGAACATGTAGTCGGGCGGGGGAGCACTATGCTCGCCGAGAAAGGCGTGGCCCTGCATCCATGTGGGAGGCTCAATCCCGATGAGGCTCAACACCGTTGGGGCGAGATCGACAAAGTTGACCAATCGATCGGAGCTGCCACCGATCGCGTATTCCGGCGACCGCAGGTGCGCGAATTTTTCGGGAATGTATACCACCATGCCCACATGCAGTCCACGGTTCATCGGATTGCGTTTATGGGAAGCAATTCCGGCGCCGTGATCACCGTAGTAGAATACGATGGTGTCATCGGCCATTCCGGCGGCTTCGAGTTCGGCCAGCTTTTCTCCACACAGCGCATCGGCGCGGGTGACCACGTCGTAAAACTGGGCCCAGTCCTGGCGGATGAGGGGATCATCGGGTTGATAGGGCGGTACCTCAAACTCGTCGGGATTGTGCACCTGCTCGTGCGGGCGCTTGCGCACCTGACTTTCGTGGCTGACGGTGAAGTTGAAGATGGCGAAGAACGGTGAGCCCTCGGGGCGGTTTTTCCAGTGCGCTTGATTGGAGGATTCATCCCAAAGATCCGCTGGCGTCGTGATGTTGTAATCTTCCTTGGAGTTGTTGGTGACGTAATAGCCGGCGTCTTTGAGATATTCGGGATAGGCGCGCATGAAGTCGGGGGCCGTAACGAAACTGCGCATGTGCTGGGCGCCGGTGGATGGCGGATACATGCCGGAAATGATCGTCGTGCGAGCGGGCGCGCAGACCGGAGCGGTTGACCAAGCGAGATTGTAGAGCATGCCCTTGGCGGCGAGCGCATCGATATTGGGTGTAGTGGCATACTCGTCACCATAACAGCCCAGCTCCGGGCCATTGTCTTCGGTGGTGAGCCAAAGAATATTGGGCTGTTGAGCAGCGGAAAGAGAAACAACGGCGGCCGCTAGAGCACACAGAAGAGCTGGGAAACGCATGGGGATTTATCGAGGAGTAGGGTTGCCGAGTTCAGGCCTGAAGACGTTGGGCATTTCGTCCGGCAGAGAGAAGCTCAATCCGTTTCGGTCATCTTTTGCCAATGGTTGTGCATCGGTTGGGTTCGCGGCGGTTCAAGGTTGGCGACGACCCTTGGGCGGGGTGGTATTTTCGCATGAAACCCCGAGTGCATGCCAGCGGCCTGAACCGCTTGGAACGCGATCCCCGGGAATGCGGCGAGCCCTCCACTGATCCGGCGGTGCCGGCTGAGCTGCGAGGATCCGCCGGCGCCTGACTTAAACCCCAGATACAGGAGTAACGCATGACCGACTATCCCGCCCCCCAAATCAGAAATCTCTCAGTTGTCGGCCATGCCTCCGCAGGCAAGACCATGCTCGTCGAGTCCATGATGGCCTGTGCCAAACAGATTGGTCGACTCGGCTCGATCGAGCAGGGCTCAACCGTCTCGGATTTCCACGAAAGCGAGCACGACCACGGCATCTCGGTGCACACCACTTTACTCGCGGCCGAGTGGGCCGGCGCCAAACTCAACGTGCTCGACACTCCGGGGTATCAGGATTTCCGCAGTGAGGCGCTCTCCGGGCTACGGGTGGGAGACTCCGCCGTCGTGGTGGTCAACGCCACGCAGGGTGTATCGGCTGGCACCGATACGGTCTGGCGGGCGGCCGATGAATATCACCTGCCCAAAACGCTGGTGATTACCGGTCTCGACAAACCGAATACCGATTTTGAAGCGACGCTGGATCAGGCCAAGGAGCACTTCGGCACCAACCTGTTTCCGTTGACGATTCCTCTGGATGCCGGCCCCGGGTTCCATCGCGTCCTTGATGTCATGCGCAGCGAAGTCGTCAGTTACCGCGATGACGGTTCGGGCGAATTTGAAGAGTGTGCGGCAGAGGGCGAAGATGCCGAAAGGGTGAAGACCCTGCACCGGCAGCTGATCGAGTATGTCGCCGAGTCGGACAACGCGCTGATGGAGAAATTCTTTGAGCAGGACGGCTTGAGCGAAGCAGAAATGCGCGCCGGCCTGCACCGGGCACTCGAGGCCGAAGTGTTTGTGCCCGTCTTCGCCGTATCGGGTCTTACGAATGTTGGTGTCGCCCGTCTGCTCGACCATTTGGCCAAATACGAATCATCGCCGGCGGACCACCGCTTGGTCAAAGGCCGGGACCCCAACGGCTCCGTGGTCGAGGTGAGCCTCGATGACCGCACGCCCGTGCTTTATGTATTCAAGACGATGAATGAAGCCGGAGTCGGCGAACTTTCATTGTTCCGAGTCTACGCCGGTGAAGTGAAGGGCGGGCAGGAGTTGTTTAACCCTGCTCGAGGAACGACCGAACGGATCGGGCAATTGTATGTGCTCAATGGCCAAAAGCGTACGTCGGTCGATTCCCTGAAGGCCGGTGATCTGGGCGCGGCGGTCAAACTGAAGGACACGCACACCGGCAATACGCTGTGCGATCCTCAACGCCCGGTCATGCTGCCGGAAGTGAACTATCCGGCTCCGAACATTCATGGGGCGCTGACCTGTGACTCCCCGGGAGATGAGGACAAGTTCGCCATCGGATTGGTCACGTTGCATCAGGAAGATCCATCATTCCACCATCGGGTGGATGACGAGGTGCATCAGACGATCGTTTCGGGCCAAGGCGAAGTGCACCTGAAGGTAGCGCTCGAACGATTGCATCGCCGGTTCGGTATCAACGTTACCATGACGGCGCCCCGCATTCCCTATCGCGAAACGATCAGCGCCAAGGCGGCCTCCAAGTATCGGCACAAAAAGCAATCAGGCGGGGCGGGGCAGTTCGCCGAAGTCTGGATGCGCATTGCTCCCGGCGCGCCGGGCACGGGTATCGATTTCCGCCAATCGTTGGTGGGCACGAATGTGGACCGGGTGTTTGTGCCTTCCGTGGAAAAAGGGGTTCGGGCCGCGTGTGACCAGGGCGTGCTCGCCGGCTGCCGCATCGTCGATGTGATCATCGATTTCTACGACGGTAAGATGCACCCGGTGGACTCCAAAGATGTCGCGTTCCAAATCGCCGGGAACCACGCGTTTCGCGATGCGTTTGCGGATGCTCGTCCCTGTCTGTTGGAACCGATCTACGAAATCGTGGTGACCGTGCCGGAAGACTGCGTGGGCGACATCATGGGGGATCTCTCCTCTCGCCGTGGCCATATTCTGGGGGTCGAGGCCGCCGGGCATTTCCAATCGCTCCGGGCCCGGGTGCCGCAGCGTGAATTGCATCACTACAGCACGCGACTGCGCTCCCTGACTGCCAGCCGGGGGACGCACACTGAGACCTTTGTGGCCTACGAAAAGGTGCCCCACGAATTGGCCCCGGTTATTATCGAAGAGGCCAAAGCCGCCCGGGAATAGAGGACCTGCAGAAATTGGGCTTGCCAGCAGGGGGGCGGATTCGCGAACGTCCGCCCCCTTCTGGAAACGCCCCGATCGTCTAGCGGTTAGGACGGATCCCTCTCACGGATCAAACCGGGGTTCGATTCCCCGTCGGGGTGCCAGCCTTCGCCAAGGCTTCGGCTGGCAGGCCAGATGACGTGCGATTCCAGATTAGGGAAGGCGAGGGGAAGCGAACCCCGGTTTGTCCGCCGAAGCCTCGGCGAAGGTGGAAGGGGTTTGACGGAGTCCCGCGATGAGGGACGGAGATGGGGCGACGTAGTCGATTCCGCGTAGCGGAACAAGGCCGCAGGCCGAAGCCATTCCCCGTCCTTGTCCGCCGTAGTCCCGCGGCTGCGGGACGAAGGCGGAGGGGTGCCAGATGGATTTACGATTTCGGAATGACGATTGCGGATTTGCCGAGTGGCAGGCGGGAGTAGGAACGCGAGGGGAAGCGAGCTGGCATACGCTGACTTAATTTGGGGGACTCACGTCGCTTTGGTGAACGCATTGGCCAGTCCGCCATTGAGGGAAAACGGGAGGAAATCAGGGTGATCCCTTCCCC
>CAKZMS010000250.1 GCA_937128785.1 uncultured Opitutaceae bacterium
GAGGCGATGCTGTGCTTCGGCGGCATGAAGGCCTGGGAGGGTCTGCGCGTGATGTCGAAGGAGGCCTGCCGGCCTTTCTCGCAGAACCGCAACGGCATGGTGCTGGGCGAAGGTGCGGCGGTGCTGATCTTCGAGGAACTGGAACACGCGAAAGCGCGCGGCGCGAAAATCTACGCGGAACTGTCCGGCTACGGCGCATCGGCCGATGCGTTCCACCTCTCTTCGCTCTCGCCGGGAGGGGAAGGCTCACAGCGTTCCATGCGGGCGGCATTGGATTCAGCAGAAATGGCTCCGGAGGAGATCGATTTTGTGGCGGCGCACGCCACGTCCACCCCCGGCGGCGACGGCGAGGAAGCGGGAGCCATTGCACAGGTGTTTGCGGGCATCAAAGACCGACTGCATGTCAGCGGGGTGAAATCGATGACCGGCCACCTGCTCGGAGCAGCTGGCGCGATGGGCGCGTTGACCGCTATCAAAGCGGTGGAGTCCGACACGATTTCGCCGACGATCAATCTGCACGATTTGGACCCCGTCGTGGCCGAGACGGGGCTCAACGTGACGCCGAACACCGCGGTGCAGAAATCCGTCCAAGCTGCCCTGGCCAACAGTTTTGGCTTTGGCGGAACCAATGCTTCGCTCGTCTTCAAGAAGCATTCCTGAGCTGGTCCAGCGGTCGCTCACGAGGGGACTGATCGAAAGTGTCACCGTAATGGTGACACTTTCGAAGTTCTCGCCGGACCTCAAAAAGGGCTGGCGGCTTTCAAAGCGGACGGCTCAGTTTGGTGACCTCCCATGTTGAAGTCTCATTGGAAGCGGGCCGTCGAGGTCCTGACGCTGCCCTTTCTACTGGCCCTGATGCTCGGGGCGGGCTTCATGGCGTTCACGGCGTGGGATCACTCCCACTGGTGGGCGAATCGGGAGGATTATGGTTTTGGATGGCTGGTCCCGATCTTCGTAATCTACGTCGTGCACGACCGCTGGTTGCGGATCAAGGCCGCCGTCGACGTCTGCCGGGCGGAGGACTCCCCGCGAGCGAAAGGCTGGCAGGCAGGATTGCTGGGTTTGGTGGTCTACAGCGCGTTGCTCTGCGGCGCGCTGATGTTCCTGCTGGGCGCGTTTTATCGGGCAGGAGCGGGACCCTCCCATCCGGGCTCCCTGGCGCTCTCGTTGGGGACCGGAGCAATTGTTTTGGGTTTGTTGTGGGTCAATGCCCCCGACCCGCCATCGGTTCGAGTCTCTGGCATTTTGGACGACGCCCGAGTGAAGCTGGCTTTGTTGTTTGTGTTCCCGGCACTGGTCTGGCTCGTGTCCGCTCCGATGGTCTCGGTGATCGAGAATCAGTTGAGTCTGTTTTTGCTGAATAAGGTCATGACCGTGGTGTTCTTCACCTTCGATGTGCTGGGCCTGCCGCTGCAGCAGGAGGGTAATGTGCTGGTGTTGCCGCCCCTCGAAAACGGCACGCAGAATCGGGTGGGGGTCGAACAGGCGTGTTCCGGGATACGCTCGTTGACGGGGTGCCTCTTTGCGGGATCTTTTCTCGCGGCGGTGTTTCTCGACAAACTTTGGAAGAAGGTGGCACTGGTGGCGGCCGCAATGTGCTTTGCGTTTCTCACCAACCTCCTGCGCAGCCTGTTTTTGACCAGCTGGGCCTACCGCTACGGCAGCGAGGCCATCGAAGGCACCGTGCACGATATCGCCGGGTTTTCGGTGTTGGGGCTTACGGTGGTCGGTCTTTTGATGCTCCTTCCCCTGTTCCAGATTCAGTGGTCCTTTGGTGATACTGATGAGGAGGAATTGGCGCCGTGATTCGCTGGCTGAAAGTGCATGGGTGGTGGGTCGCCGGGTTGGTGCTCTGTGGCTACAAGCTGTCGCTGCTGCGGAGCCAACACATCTACGCGATCAGCAACGCGCATCATGACGACGGTCTGTTCATGAGACTGGCGGGGCACCTCGCGCGAGGTGAGTGGTTGGGCCCCTACGACCAGATGACTTTGGCGAAAGGACCAGCATATCCGATGTTCATCGCGATGAATTTTTGGGCCGGGCTCCCCCTCGGTCTGAGTCAGCAGATCCTCTACCTGGTTGCCTGTCTGCTGGTGGTGGCCGCCTTGGCCCCGGTGCTGAAACCAGGCTGGGCCCGACTGGGGGTGCTCCTGTTGCTTTTCTACAATCCGCTCACCTACGAAGGGGAGCAGATGACGCGCATTCTGCGGCAGCACCTCACCGTGCCGCTCGCGCTGATCGTCATCGCTGGCCTGATTGCCTTGGTCCTCAAGCGAAAGGATTTTCGCTGGGAAGTTAATGGACCCTGGGCGGTGCTCACGGGATCGGCGCTGGGAGTATTTTTTCTGACCCGGGAGGAAGGCATTTGGATCATGCCGGCGGTGGCGATGGTGGCGGTCGCCATGTTGGTTGAAGCAGTCCTGCGGGGTAAAGCGGCCACCGTCCGCGCCGCGTTGGTTTGGGTCGCCGTGGGACTGACGGCGTGGATACCGATCACCTGGGTTTCCCTCCAGAACCAGAAACACTACGGCTGGTATGGCACGGTCGACTTCAAGGCGGACGAATTCGCTGCCGCGATGGGCGCCCTCATGCGGGTCGAAGAAGGACCGAACCTACCGTATGTACGGGTGAGCGCGGAGGCGAGGCGCGCCATCTATGGTGTCAGCCCGGCCTTTGCTGAGCTGGAGCCTCATTTGGAGTCGGGGTGGATTGCGGACAAATGGATGGAATCCACCCGATTCCCGCGGGAAGAAGGGCAATACCTTACGGGGTGGTTTGGTTGGGCTTTACGCGATGCGATAGCCGAGGCGGGATATGCGTCGAATCCGCAGATGTTCCTGGCGTTTTGTGAGCGGGTGGCCACGGAGATAAATGAAGCCTGTGAGCAGGGACTCGTCGCGGCGGGTCGAGCCCGGTCGGGTTTCATGCCGCGTTGGCATGAGGACTATGCGGAAGCCATGAAAACCGAGTGGCGCGCCTATGGACAGGAAGTCATCAGGCTTACGCGATTTGAGACCATTGTCCCCGAAAGCACGGGGTCGGATGATGAGATTCGGCCCTTTGTCGATCTCAGTTACGACAACCTGAGTCCGGCTCCGCGGGCGACTTACTTTCACAAACCCGATCAGATTGAACAAAACCGCTGGAAGCTGGATCGACTACGGTGGTTTGGCCAGAATCTGGGCGCCCTTTATGCGGGGTTGATCAAGATCGGTTTGCTCCTGCTGCTCGCGCGGGGACTGGAGCGATTGATCCGGCGTCGCTGGTCCTGGCTGACCTGGCTGGCGGTCGCGGTGGCGGGGGCGATCGGGGCGGAGTTATCCATCAACTTTCTTGTCCACACCATGGCGTTTGAGAATTTTTACCCGGCGGCCTGGGCCCCGGCCTATCCCTTGTTGCTGCTGGTCTTTGCCCTGATGATTATCGAGGTAGTGAACTGTTGGATACGCCCAGGATGGACGCGGCTGCGCGGGCGGCAGGCGACGCCGGTCGATGAAACATCGACGGCGACGAAGGGCAGCGGCGATTGAGCCGACTTAGCGTGGCCGCGAGATCACCTGGAAGGCGCTTTTCTTGTCGAGGTAGCGGTTCGCCAGTTCGTCAATTTCATCCACGGTGATCGACTCGTTGTCCGCGTAGCGACTGCGCGCCCAATCCAACCGTTGCGGTTGTTCCTGCGCTTGGGCCAGGACGGCGCCGAGCCAGTAGCCGTTGGTGCGTTCGCTCTCGCGTAGTCCGGTAAGGATGGGGCGAACCGCGCGCTCGAGTTCGTCGCGATTGGTGCCCTTGCGGGCGAGATCGTGGGCCAGATCGCGGACGACTTTGGCGACGCGTTTGGCGTCCTCGGGATCGACCGACACCGATGCCTGGATCCAGCCGTAGCCATCATAGGTGCTCGAGGTGATACTCCCGGCACCCGGGCTGTAGGAATCGCCCAACTCCTCGCGAATGGTGAGGCGGAGACGGTCCCCCAAGATGTTGGCGAGCACCCGCAGGCGGCGGTCGACCTGCACGTCCATCCCGTCGTCAGTGGGCCAGTAGAGCACCACCTCGGCCTTGGGAATTTCGGTATCGATCTCGTATTCCTTTTCGAACGGTTTGCGGGGAAACTCCACCTGTCGACGCTCCGGGTAGTCTCGCTTCGCCTTGCGCGGGGGCAGGGCGCCAAAGGTTTGGGCCACCGCCTCGATGGCCGCGTCGATATCCAGATCACCGACCAGGCCGATCTCAAGGGCACCGGAAGCAAGCAGGGGAGCTACCCACTCCCGGCTTTGCTGCAGGTTGCGCTCGTTGAGCACCTCTTCGGCAGGCAGGCCGAAGCGGGAATCGCCGCTGGCGAGCAGGCGGGGGACTTCGGTCTGCAAGGGACCCTGGGGAACGTGGGCCAATTGGTTGTAGTATTGGGTGATGGCTTTGCGCATCTGGCGGTCGGCCTCGGGCCGGAAACCGGGATCAGTCAGGTGCGCCGCGACGAGTTGCATTTGAAGCAGAAGATCATCGGGCGTGGTGCCACCGCTGAAACTGAAGGCATTTTCGCCCACGCCAAAGTTCACCCCGACGTTGCGGCCGGCCAACATGCGTCGCAGCTCATCGGCGGAATGTTGGCCGAGACCACCCAAGGTGAAGGTGTTTGAAGTGTAGACGCCCAATCCTTCGAGATCTTCGGGTTCGGTCAGCAACCCGCTGTCGACGCGGACCGACATGCTGATGCTCTCGGCGGAAAAATCGGTCTGCTTGATGTTCAGGCGCACGCGGTTGACGAATTCCACCAAGGTCACGTCAAGATCTTCCACATACTCGCGGGAGTAGACTTCTCCCGGAGTCCCCCAATCGGTGTAGGCCCACGCCACTTGTTCGATTTCGGGGGGCGGTTCGAGGGCCACGGACTGCGCTTCGGCAAACAATCCGGCGATGAGATTTTCGGGCGAGGCGCCGGCGGTATCACCGGTATTTCCCATCACGGTCAGATACCGATGGTCGGTGGCCCAAGCCCGGCGAAACGCTTCGTTGCAGGCCTCGAGGGTGACTTCATCAAGCGCGGGGATGAACAAGTCGTAGTTGGTCTGGGGATCGGTGAAGACCGAATCGTCCGCGATGCTCGAAAGGATGCCCATGGCCAGGCCGGGGGAACGGCGGGTGGGGGCCCGGAGGACGGCTTGTTCCAGACCGTTGCGCATGCCGGCGATGACTTCGAAGAGTTCGGCGGGTTGGAAGCCGTATTCAAGGGCGCGGCGAAGTTCGTTTTCGGCTACTCGCAGGGCTTCCTGCCAGCGGTCGGTTTGGCTGGTGAGTTCGAGCGAAACGGACTCGGATACCTGGTAGAACGATCCGGCTCCGCCCCCGCCGCCGATGAAGGGAGCGTTCTCCGATTTGGCGATTTCCGAGATGCGGCGATTCAACATCGCGAAGGCGAGATCCCGCGGCAGGTCCTTGATGCGATTGGCGGCGGTGTCCGACTCCTCAACGTAGGGACGCAGCGCCTGGATGCCTACGGTGACGTTGCCGGCTTCCGATTCATTGTGATGCAGCACGTGAGTGCCCGGTTTGAGCTCCATGCTGTCCACGGGCGGGTCGTTGCGGGCGGGACCCCGGGCTTGGACGTCGGAAAAGGCGCGGATGATTTTTCGCTCCACCCGATCCACATCAAAGTCGCCGACGGCCACGATCGACATGCGCTCGGGGCGATACCACGTGTTGTAGTAGTCGACGAATTCATCGCGACCTGCGCTGGTGAGCACCTCCTCGGTGCCGATGGGCAGGCGATGGGCGAGTCGGGTGTCGCCGTAGAAGAAATCGAGTTCGGCGAGGAACGTGCGCCATTGGACGGAGTCGCGGGTGCGCTTCTCGCTCAGCACGATGCC
>CAKZMS010000251.1 GCA_937128785.1 uncultured Opitutaceae bacterium
CAGTTGTTGATAGTGACCGTAGAAGTCGGCGGCATGGCGCCACCGCACGGTCAAGGTTTGCGCATCCTCATCAATATCGCAGCCCTTCACCAGACCCCGCGACATGAGGAACTGCCCCATCGCTTCGGGTGATTCACACCTGATCTTGGTGGCCTGCGGCCAACGGTGGGGAACCGCGGCCGGGCTGGCAGCATCGCCGGAAACCGGTTGCTCCCGGGCATTGGCTGCGGCGTTGCTGGATGAAGGCATCCGCCCCCACCGAAGCAGGATAAATTCACGACAAAGCGCCTCCAGGTCCTGCAAAATGTGGGACGAGATCACGATACTGGTCCCTTTACTGGCGAGGTCCCGCAGCACCGCGCCGAATTCTGCCCGGCCCATGGGATCCAGACCGTTCATCGGCTCATCGAGGATGATGAGTCGCGGTTCGTGCAACAGACACTGGGCGAGTTTGACCCGCTGCTTCATGCTCTTCGACAACGCGGCCACCGGCTTGCGCCAGTGAACGGCCGGCAACTGCACCTGCTCGAGGGCCGCGCGGGCGCGTTGATCCGCCTCTTTTCGGCTCAAGCCCGAGATCATGCCCAGTGCCTGCAACCAGGCTGGTGCGCGAATCCCCGCCGGCACCGTCTCGTCTTCCGGACAGTAAGCTATCTGGGCGCGAACATTCAGATCCTGCCACGGCGAACCGCCCAGCACTGAGAGCTCACCCGAGCTCGGTTTGATCTGACCCGTGAGCAAACGAAACAACGTGGTTTTGCCCGCGCCATTGGGTCCAACCACGCCGGTGATGCCGGGGCCGATTTCCAACGAGACATTGTTCAGTCCCAGGACGATGCCATAAAATCGACTGAGGTTATGAGCGGTGACGACGGGCTTCATTCCGGTTTGATCCTCCCTCTGGCCAACACCAGGGCCGTCACCACCATGATTGAGAGCGTGACGTAAACCCCCGTCATATCCACCACCTCAATCTGATCGGCGGCATTGTTTAGGTTGTCCGCCAATTGGGCGCTGAGGATCGGCACCACCCCCGCAGCGTCCATCAAGGTATCCTTCATCGCGAACACCTCGTCGCGAATCAGATGCAGATCGGACACAAAACTGAGATTACGGATCCATTCGGGTAGCGCCCGGCCGTGTCCGGCAATCGCCCCCATCACAATCCACAGGCCGATCCACGCCATCCGCGCGCGGGCGGCAGTCTTGGCCACGGCTGACACCCCGAACGCCAAGGCCCCGATTACCACCAAGGCAATGCCATTGAAGGTCAGCGCCACCCCCAAGGCCGTCAGCGAATAGGTGATGAACAACGTGTCCGGAGCCAGCGCCATGGCAAACAACCACCCGCCCACGAGCGGCCCGGTCCATAACAGCAACAGCACGCCGACGATGATGCCCAGTTGTCCGATCAGGTAGTCGCGGGCCGTGATCGGATGGGAAAGATATATGGTCAGCGCCTGACTCGACCGATCCCGCGTGACCAATTGCGGCACCCGCAAGGCCATCGCCGCCAGGCCCAGCAACATCCCCAAATTGGAGTGCAGCCAGAAGATGGCCTTGAAGGCACCCGTGATCAGGAGATCGGGATAAATCAGCAGGATGGCGCTGACGGCCTGCATCAAGGCCTCCGCGCGCGGGCCACCCTTGGCCGCGAGTTCCGCCAGTAGTCCGCCCTCCGCCAATGTTTGGGAGAGGATAAAACCAAACGCCGCGATGGCGAAGGCCCCCACCCACCCGAGGAACATAAGCACCCTGAAAAACTTGTAGCGCAGCAACTGCCGCAGCCCGGCCTGGGTGATGATCCAGCTGCGGTAAGCGACGCCGCGGCGAGTCCCGTTCCACCGTTCGTAGTCGATCGCCTGCGGCTTCATGACTGCGCCCCCTTGTCCGCGGGTTCCAACGCTTGTAGAAAGAGGCCCTGCAACGCATCCGGACTCGATACGAGATGCGCTGGCGGCAAGTCGTGATCCCGCATGAGCTCGAGCAACCACTGCGAAGAAGCTTGATCGGTGGCGATGCGCAGCCGGCCGTTGGAGAGCGACTCCACCTGATAGCCAGCCGCACCCAGCACTTCCAAATAGCGTTCGCGACCCGCCAAAGGCGCGATCTCCACCACCTGCGCCCGCCGCGCCTTCAAGTTGGCCATGGAGTCGTGCTCGACGACCCGACCACCCGCGATGATGAGGACACGATCGCAGATCCGCTCCACGTCCTGCAGCAGGTGCGAGGAAATGATCACGCTGATCCCGAAGTCCTGCCACAGGCTGCCGATCAATCGCAGGATGTATTCGCGACCGCTGGCATCCAACCCGTTGGTGGGCTCGTCCAAGATCAGCAGCGACGGATCGTGCACCAAGGCTTGGGCCAGCTTCGCCCGTTGCTTCATGCCGGTCGAATAGGTGTCGATCGATCGATAGCGCTCCTGCCCCATGCCGACGAGATCGAGCATCTCGTGCGCCCGTTGGCGGGCTTGGCGAAACGGCATGCCCGAAAGTTGCCCACAATAGGTCACGTATTCACAACCCACCATCCCGGGAATGTGGCAGTCCTGCTCCGGTCCGTAGCCGACCCGCTCCCGCGACTCCCGGTCACTCGACCGAATATTATGCCCTAGCACTTGGGCCGTGCCCGTCGTGGGAATCTCCAGATTCAGCAGGCACTTCAAGGACGTGGATGTGCCCGCGCCAATGGCGCCAAACAAACCGACCGTGCCCGGAGGAATGGAAACGGACACGTCGTGCAAGGCCCGCATCGAGCCATAGGTTTTGCCCAATCCGGAAGTCTGGATAATCGGATCGGCCATCAGGGGGCTGAAGCAGGAGGAAAATGGCGATGGACACAGCTGAGCATCTCTCCACAGCACACTCCGAAACCACTCAAGGTTACAACTTTCTGAGGAAAAACTTTGGCGAAGGCTGGGCTTCGCCGCCAGAGCGTAGGTCTAACCCGCCATTGCGGACCCGCCGGCGATGTCTAGTGCTCAGTGGGCATGATCGACAATTCGGCCCCGGACTACCCCCGTCATCGCCATATCCTCGCGATGGCGTGGCCGGTCGTGGTGGCCGGGGTTTCGACGCCCTTGCTGGGCCTGGTGGATACGGCGGTGATCGGTCAAACCCGTCCCGCCTCCGCGTTGGGGGCGATCGCCATCGGTTCGCTGGCGCTGACCTTCATGTATTGGGCGTTCGGGTTCCTCCGCATGAGCACCACCGGATTTGTGGCCCAAGCCCAAGGTGCCGGCAATTCGCTGGAAGTGCGAACGGCGAGTCTCCGCGCGATCGCTCTGGGAGGGGCTCTCGGCATCGCGATCTGCGCGCTGCAGGTGCCCATCGCGGCGGTCGCCCTTCCCCTTCTTGGGGCCAGTGGAGACCTATCGGAGTTGGCCGGGACCTACATCGTGATCCGAATCTGGGCCGCACCGGCAACCCTCATGCTCTATGCGGTGAGTGGCATGTTCATCGGTCTCGGCCAGACCCGACTGCTGTTAAAGACCCAGCTCCTTTTGAACGGTCTCAATATCGTTCTGGATGTGCTGCTCGCCGGAGTCTTGGACATGGGGGTCCGCGGCATTGCCATTGGCACCTTGATTGCGGAGTGGGCCGCCGCGATCTGGGGACTCTGGTTGGCTTATCGACTGTTGCAAAAACACCACTCCGATTCCGGTCCCTTACTGCCCTGGCATGCCCTCCGGCATCGCTCGGCCTGGCGGGACACCATGACGGCCAACGGCAACATCATGATCCGCACCCTCGCCCTGCTCGCCGGGATGGTTTGGTTCACCCGCCAGGGAGCCCTGCTGGGCGAGGTCACTTTGGCCGCCAACCATGTGCTGATCGGTTTCGTTTCCTTCTGCGCGTTCTTCATGGACGGGGTGGCCTTCTCCACGGAGTCCCTCGTCGGGGCGGCCAAGGGATCTCGGGATTTGCCCAAATTTGACCGCATCGTGCGGCGATCCTCGGAAATCGCGCTGGTCCTCGGACTGTTACTCGCCGCGATCCTGTATCTGGCCGGCGATTGGTTGATCCGCCTGATCACCGACATCCCGTCGGTGGTGATCGCGGCCGAAGCCATGCTACCGCTCACCGCCGGTTACATCGCTCTTTCCATTGCGGCCTTTCAATTGGATGGCATCTTCATCGGCACCACCCGCACGCGCGAAATGCGCAATGCTGCGATCATTTCCGCGAGTCTATTCAGCGCCAGCAGCGCCGTATTGATCGGTCCATGGGGCCAGACGGGACTCTGGATTTCCATGTTGGTTTGGACCTCCCTGCGGGGAATTACTCTTTTGATCTACCTACCCGCACTGAGACGCGATGTGCCGATCGCTCGAAGCTAAAATTCAAGTTCCCTTCCTCCTCTGACGATCGTGTAGTCGGGATACTTGAAGACGTTTTTCAGATTCGCAGTCCCTGCCCTCCTCTTCGCAGCACTGGCCTTCGGCGACGACGATCCAACGACCGAACCAAACTCCGTGCAGGCGGACTGGGGCATCGGCACTGCCGTGCGCACGGCCTCCATCCCCTATGCATCGCAGAACGACTCCGTATCCAGCTTCGTCCCGATGCTGTTCCATGAGGGTAAACGGTGGTTTTGGCGCGGCACCGGCGGAGGCGTGCACCTGTTTTCGGAAAAGGAGGAAAAGTGGGAGCTGAACGCCCTTGGTCGACTGCGCTTCGTCGATCTTCCATCCGAGTATCAGAATTCGCTTCAAGGCGACGACGTGGACTATGGCCTCCAATTCCATCAAGACCTCGACTGGGGTTGGTGGGAGACCGAATTCCTGACCGAGGACAAAGGAAACTGGCATCTCAATGCGCGGGTGGGCCGCACCCATGTCCGCGACAAGTGGGTGGTTTCCTACTTCCTCAATGCCCAATTTCTTTCCGCCGATTTCGTCAGTCGCTACTACGCGCTGGACGCACTAACCGGGCTGGAGGCCGACAGTTCATTCACCCTCTCTCCGGGACTGTTCGCCCGCTACCAGCTCTGGTCGGACGTCCACCTGCTCGGATCACTGCAATATCATGCCTTTGGCAGCGGGATCAGCGACCTTTCGACCATCGATGACGATGGCGCTTACGAGGCCTGGATCGGTTTCGGGTTCTTCCAGGATCGCGGCGATCCCCAGTTCGGGGGCAAACCCGACGACCGCATCATCGAAGACCGCAGCATGGATCTCCGCCCCAATCTTCGGGTGATGCACGCTTGGGCCACCACCTCGAGTCTCAGCGACATCCTGCACGGCGATATTGAAAACGACCCGTTCAACAACCAGCTGACATCGCTGTTCTACGAAATCCCCCTCACCGACGAACTCTTCGGGTTGCCTTTGGAGATCATGCTCGGATCCGGCTACGCCCAGCATTGGTCATCCGAGGTGCAGGGCTCGACCTTTGAGCTCATGGCGAAAATCCATCTCTACTACACCTTCACGTGGCCCATCCGGTGGCGCCTGGGGGCGGCGGAAGGGTTTTCGTGGATCGAGGAACCCACCTACATCGAGGTGCTCAAGCTGGAGGAAAAAGGCTATCGTCCCAGCCAGCTCATGAACTACCTCGATTTCAGTCTGGATCTGAACGTGGGTGACCTGTTCCGATCCGAAGAACTGGAAGGCATGTGGTTCGGCGTCTCGATCCATCACCGGTCCTCCATTTTTGAATCCGCCTCCCAATTCGGCCGCATCTCCGGGGGCAGCAATTACCCCGGCTTTCACCTCCAATGGGATCTTTAGTCAGCGCCGACCCGACTTGCGCGGTCACTAGTGGGCGACCGCGCCCAATCCTACCCACCGCAACACCACTGCGCCCGCCTCTCGCGACGCGGACACGTCGACTTCCACTTCGAGGGCCCAATCAT
>CAKZMS010000252.1 GCA_937128785.1 uncultured Opitutaceae bacterium
GGGGGGGCGGGGGGGGGGGGGGGGGGGGGGGAGAGAAGGGGGGGGGGGGATAGCGTTTTTCGGGCGGGGGGGCCGGAGAGGGGGGCCAGGGGCGGGCGGGGAGGAATCCCGCAGATGGGGTCGGAGCGACGGTTTTCCGCTTGGTTGAGTGCACCCTGCTGGCACGCAGTATCAACCTCGTTCAAGGCGTCCACCCAACCGGGGCATTCAGCGCTGAGTCGAACCCGCCCCCCGACCAAGATACCGCCATCGACAGCGCCGGCTCCCATGCTGATGATTTGACGTTTTTCTCTTTCTATTGCGCCCAGCCCCATGTCCGCAGATTCCCCTCCTCAACTTGATGACTTTCGGAGTGCCCGTCTGACCTACCGCAACGGCGATCTTTTCAATCCGCCTGCCCTCACCAACTTTCTGGGCTGCTTGCAAGCTGCTCCCGACATCACGGCGGTACAGCACGTCACCTTCGCCCCCTATTCGCTGGGTGAAAGTTGGGTGGGGGCGCTCACCCTCAACGCGTGCGCCTTGTCCCGCCGGGCCGATCCCATCGACTTCGAGTGGCGGCCCGATCGCATCATTCGCCGCACGTCGCACGATGATTTCGATTTGGTCAGCACGACCGTCATGGGCGTGCGCCGCCAGACCGTTGCCATCACCCTGCGCATCACCAACCGAGGCTCCACCCCCCGCCCCTGTCACCTCCGGTTTCTCACCGGGGAAGGCGTGATCCACTCCTGCGACCAATGGCGTACCCCCTATTCGCCCCGCGAGTGCCCCGCCATCTCCACGACCCCATGGGAAGGCGAGCCTCCCGCCCACACTTTGGTGCGCAATCAAATCGTCCCCACCACCGCAGGCGACGGCCTCGTCTTCACCTCCCGCACCAGCCAAGCCTGCGCGTTGCAGGTCACCCGCTTGGCCCCCGATCGCATCTCGCGCCGCTGGCTCGAGTTCGACGGGAAACTCGCCTCCGGAGAAACCCGCGAGTTCCACTTCGCCCTCGCGATCGGGACCGACGAGGCCGCGGCCCGCGAGAGCCTCGCCCCCTGGGCCGCTGACCCAGCCGCGATGATCGCCGCGGCGGAGGAGGACTGGGAGGAAGAAATCCGCGCCGCCTTCACTCCCGCCAACACGCGTTACAGCGGACACCTGCCTCGATTGCACACGGTGAACGACGACCTGCAGGCCGTCTGGCTCAATGCCGCCATCACGGCCATCTACTGCAAACGGGAACACCCTGAGTCCGCCTACGGCCGCACCTATGTGACCCTGATGCCCCGCTATTGGGCCACCACCAGTTTTATCAACGACTGGTCGCTTTCCGCCTATTTGCTCGTGCTGCTGGATCCGACCGGTGTGCGCCGCATGGTCGAGCTCTGGCTGGCCCGGGACATCCACCGCCACTTCGGCACCGAATACGTGAGCGGCGACAGCACCGGCAATTGGTATTCATGCAACGACTACGCCATGGCCCGGTTGATCACGACTTACATCCGCGTCACCGGCGACCATGCCTGGCTCGACCAAGAGGTCGGCGATCGCTCCGTCCTCGACCACCTCCAGCGCTGTGCCACGCACTACCGTTCCCTCACCGGGGAGTCCGGACTGGCGGACTACGGCGATCGCAACAGCCTGCTCGAAGCCGTGGGCACCTACGAGCATGAGGTCGCTTCGCTCAACGCCGCCAATGTCTGGATCCTGCGGGAAACCGCCGACCTGCTGACTCATCGCGGTGACCAGGCCGGAGCGGCCGCCCTCCGCGAGGAAGCCGCTGCCCTGGTACCGCAGACAATGTCCCTCTACGCTCCCGGGGCCGGCCACTGGCATTGCCGGCAACCGGATGGCGCACGGGTGCCGGTGCGGCATATTTGGGACTTCATTCATACCCTCAACTTCCTCCACGAAGATCTGCCGCCGGAACAGGTCAAAGAGATGATCGGCTACTTCCAACGGGAGCACCTCGACCCCAACTGGCTGGCCGCGCTCTCGCCGCTGGATGAGGACAGCGGTTTTTCGCTCCGGCCTGATCACCAGTGGAACGGGTCCTATCCGGCGTGGGTTTCCCTCGCCGCCAGTGCCTTGCTCGCCGCCGATGAAGAACAGCTTTTGGCCGACTGGTGGCCCGGTCTCGCCCGCAGCTCCCGACAAGGCCCCTACGCTCAAGCCCACTTTGTTGAAAATGCGGCCCCGCTGCTCGCCGAGGGTGCCCGCAAGGCGCCCACCGAGTGGCCCTACATCAACGACTGGACCTGTCTGTCCGCCGGGAACTTTCTTGAAACCATCCTGCTCGGACTCTTCGGGGTGGAATTTGGTCATGCCGAACTGCGAGCCCGACCCCGCCTGGCCAAGCTGGATCCGCATGCCCGTCTCAGTGGAATTCGCCACCAGGATCGACTCTTCACCGTTACGGCAAACGGCGTCCAACCGGAAGCGTAAGACTACCAGTGGGGTTAAGCCGGCTGTTGCTGCGACAAGCAGTGCAGCGTGCCAAGTCCCCAGATGAGTTCGGCGCAATCAATGGACACGATTTCGCGATCCGGGAAGCACTCGCCGATAATGCCGCAGGCTCGCTTGTCGCGCCGGGGCTGGCGGAACGTCGGCACCAGCACCGCGCCGTTGATGATGAGGAAATTCGCGTAACTCGCCGGCACCCGCTCGCCCTTGCTGATGACCGGCGCCGGCATGGGTAATTCGACGATTTCGATGGAGCGGCCCGTGATCGTGGTGAAGCCCCGCAATCGTTCCAGATTGGCCGCCAGCAACTTGTGGTTGGGATCGCGTCGATTTTTTTCCACGCAGGTGATGATCCCGTCCGCCCGGAAGAATCGCGTGATGTCGTCGATGTGGCCATCGGTGTCATCGCCCACAATGCCCTCCCCCAACCAGAGGATGCGGCGCACCCCCAGATAATCCTTCAGGGCCTTTTCGATATCGGTCCGGCTCAGGTCCGGATTTCGGTTCGGATGCAGCAGGCATTGCTCGGTCGTCAGCAGCAGGCCTTTGCCGTTGACGTCGATCGAGCCTCCTTCGAGCACCATCGATTTTTCGAAGCGCGCTAGCTTCAGCGCCCGGCCGATGGAGGGCGGGATCTCGTTATCCAGGTCATAGGGCGGATACTTGTCGCCCCAAGCGTTATGCATCCAATCGGTCAAGGCGACCTCCCCCGTCTGGCGATGCTTCACAAAGATCGGTC
>CAKZMS010000253.1 GCA_937128785.1 uncultured Opitutaceae bacterium
CGGCCGAGATGGGCAGTGGCAAGAGTAGCAGCGCGATGGGCCAGCCGATCGCGAACCCAAGCCCGGCGACCGAGACGGCGAGCAGCGAAATGGCCAGAGGCACCCGCAGGAAGGCCAGCAGGGTGGCTGCGGCCATGCCCAGTTCGGGCAGATGGGTTTCCGGGATCGCCAAAACCGTGGCGGTTACGATGCCCAAGAACGTCGACGCATCTCCAATATCAAACCCGAGGGCATTCTGGATCTGGTTGACGAAAATCAAGGCGGCGGCGGCGGTGATGTAGCCGGTGACGACCGTGCGGGAAATGTAGTTGATGAGCAGCGACGCCCGCAGGATCGCTCCGATCAACATGAACGCGCCCACCATCATGACGAACAAGGGCACGGCGGCCATGCGTTGATCCGCCGGCAAGCCGGTGGCCGCGAGGCCCGTCAGCATCAGGATGGCCGTGGCGTTGGTGGGACCCAGCACGATGAAGCGAGAGCCACTGAAGAACGGGCCGGTGGCCGAACCAATGGCACTGCTCATGAGACCGAACTGAGGCGGCAGTCCGGCAATCAGGGAGTAGGCGATGCTCTGGGGGAAGGCCAACAGTGCGACGTTTACGCCGGCCTTGGCGTCGGCGGCGAGGGTGGCCTTGGGCGGCTTGCGCAAGAACCGCCGTCCCGGAAACCAGTCGAGCGTTACGGCGTGTAACACGCCGCGACCCCAGTAACGAATGATGCGCCCCCAACGCCGTTTGCGGGGCGGGGCTTCATCTGCTGACTCGGTTTTGGACTCTGCCTCGGGTTCGCTCACCTGTAAGGCCATGACGGTGGGGCGATCGGTAGGTCCACGTCAACCAACGCGGACCGTAAAACTCCCTAACACGTTCATACTTATCGAAACGGAGATCCGGATGATCCGGCAAGAGACAGCGGGTCGGCCGGCCGAACCGTGCTCGTTCTCGACCCCGCCGCCGCCAACCCTTTTAGTGCAGGTATGTCTTCGTCCGGTACCCCGCCCTCACCTGCCTTGGGTCAAGTTGCGATCGCGGTGGCAGATGTCGGTAAGGCGGTGGCGTTTTACCGGGATATTCTTGGGCTGACGTTTCTGTTTTCGCCCAATGAAAACCTGGCCTTCCTGCAAGCGGGTGAAGTGCGGCTGATGCTCAGCACTCCCCAAGGGTACGGCGAGTCAGGCAAGAACTCCACGTTGTATTTTAAGGTGACAGACATTGGGGCGACTCACGCATCCATGGTGGCTCAAGGCGCGACCGATGAACGTGTTCCTGCGCTGGTGGCTCCGATGCCTGATCACGATTTGTGGATGGGCTTTTTACGCGATCCTGAAGGTAATCTGGTGGGACTCATGGAAGAGGTCCGGCCACCAGCACCGCGGTGAAATTATGAAAGCGATCATCATCACCCTCATCGTTGTGGTCGGCATTGGCGCCGGCTTGTGGAAGGTTTCCTCCGATCGGCGGGCCGAGGTTTTGGCCAAAAATGAAGCCATCCGGCAGGAACGGGACGCGGCGGTGCGCAACGAGCGGCTCGAATTTTTCGGCGCGGCCGGGTTGGATCCGGCGATCACTTGGACCGATTCCGGGTTGGGTTACATCATCTACGCAGAGGGCACGGGCGCGCGGCCCATTCCGGGATCGGAGGTCACGTTTAACTACATCGTAAAACTCAAGGACGGCCGGGAAGTAGATCGCACCAAGGATCCGATCGAGGCACGCATCGGACAGATGATCCCGGGCGTTTCGGCAGGCCTCCAGAAGATTCAGGTCGGGGGGCGCGCGTTGTTGTTTATCCCCCCGAAGTTGGGATACGGCAGTCGGGAGTATGGCAGCATTCCACCCGATTCGGGGCTGTTGTTTGAGGTGGCGTTGGTGGATTGATGGGTGAGCGCAGTGAGTTTGCTGGCGTAGAGGGATTGTTAGTTCGCACCGGTTGAAGGGGTCGGGTCGTAAAACATGAATTACGCCCTCCTTCGCCAAGGCTTCGAAGGGCTCCATTCACATTTTTAACAACACCGACCCCGTGGGGCTGCGGACATGTTCGAATGTCGGGCGTGAAGCCCGACCCACGGCAAAGCGGCGCAGCATGAGTGTGGGTCGGGCTTTACGCCCGACAACAGTCTACCGTATTTTGGTCAGCTTCGGTGTAGGGCAGGCGCACTCGTCGCTGCTGCCGCAACCGGTTTGGGCCCGCTGCCGTTTCTGCCACCAGCGCAACGTCAGGTAGCCGGTCGCGAGAACGAAGGCGGCCAGGGCGGCGTAGGATTGGAGTTCGGCAGACATCATCGCTTAGACCCTAAAAACCCATGGCGGTGCCCGTCTGGTAAATGATCAGGCAGATCAACCAAGCGAAGCCGGTCTGGTAGCCGACTTGGAACAGGGGCCAGCGCCAACCGTTGGTTTCCCGTTTCACCACCGCCAAGGTGCTGACGCACTGCATGGCGAAGACGTAGAAAATCATGAGGGTCAAACACACCAAGGGGGTGAATAACGGCCGGCCATCCGGCCAGGTGGCGGAACGAAGAGCTTCCAGCAGCGGGGCGGTGTCCTCTTCGTCCTCCTCGACGTTGAATACGACGCTGGTGGCACTGACGAATCCCTCGCGGGCGGCGAACGAACTGATCAGGCCGATGCCGATCTGCCAGTCGAAGCCGAGTGGTTTGATGGCCGGTTCGATCAGCTTGCCCGCTTGGCCGGCGTAGCTTTGCGCCACCTGTTCGCCGGGACTTAGGTCGTCATCAGATTTCGGATAGGTGGTGAGGCCCCACAGCACGATGGAGATGGCGAGGATGATGGTGCCGGCGCGGCGAAGGAAGATTCCACCCCGTTCCATCATTTGCAGGAACACATCCTTAACCTTGGGCACCCGATAAGGTGGCAGCTCCATGATCATCAACGGTGGCTCCCCCTTGAGCAGGGTGCGTTTGAAGAGCCAGGCAAAACCAAAGGCACCGATGGTGCCGAGGGCATACATGAGGATCATCAAACCTACGCGGGTCATGACCGACGTTTCGCCCGGCGGCAGCAGAGCCGCGATCATGAGTAGGTAGACGGGCAGCCGGGCGGAGCAGCTCATGAATGGCGCAACGAGAAT
Organism: uncultured Opitutaceae bacterium; assembly: GCA_937128785.1. GTDB lineage: Bacteria > Verrucomicrobiota > Verrucomicrobiia > Opitutales > Opitutaceae > Actomonas. Next base: position 3,094 of record CAKZMS010000253.1, read on the forward strand.
GGTGACGAGGCGATCCTTCGGGTCCTCGATGGTGCGGGTAGCCATGATGCCGGGGATGGCGCAGGCGTAGGAACTGAGCAGCGGAATGAAGGATTTTCCGTTGAGGCCCACCTTACCCATCAGCCGGTCCATGATAAACGCGGCCCGGGCCATATAGCCGGTGCTTTCCAGCATCCCGATACAGAAAAACAAAATCATGATCTGCGGCAGGAAGATCACCACGCCCCCTACCCCGGCAATCACTCCGTCCGTGATCAGATCGCGCAGATCACCGGCCGGCATGAGGTCTTTGACCCCATCGGCCAAGGCAACGGTGCCAGCGTCGATCCAATTCATGGGATGTTCGGCCAGTGTAAAGATACTCAGGAAGAGTGCGGTCATGATGGCGCCGAGGGTGACCCAGCCCCAGAGGCCGTGGGTGACCACGGCGTCGATTTTGTCCGAGGTGTTTTGATCCGTGACGCGGGCGGAAGCTTCCACCGTCGCCTGCACGCGTTGACCGATGGCATCGTAGCGCGCGCTGACGAGGGTGCCGGACCAGTCGGTGCCCTCTTCCTGCCATTTTTGCTTCCAGTGCTCGAGGATGCCGGCGGTGCGCTCGCTGAGGGGCTGGGAGCCGGCTACCCGAACGGGGTCCAGATCCGTGAGCAGCAGGAGTGCCTCGGCCCGGGCGATGAGCGCGTCATCGTCGAGCTTGTCGGTCGGGTGGTCGATCTCGATGAGCTCGGCGACCTGGGTCACGATC
>CAKZMS010000254.1 GCA_937128785.1 uncultured Opitutaceae bacterium
CCGGCGGGGTGGAGAGTTTTGCCGATTTTTAGCTGCGCGGCCAGGATGGTGGGCGGGAGTCGGAAAAGGATGGTCGCCGCCGCGAAATGGCGCAGTTCCGTGATCGCGAAGTGCCCGCCAACGACGGCTACAGCGTGGTGCTCTCCGTCGACTCGATGGTGCAATACCTGATCGAGACGGAACTGGCCTACATTGGGGAAACCTACACGCCGGCCAAGGCCTCCATTATTGTGAGTGATGCCGAGAGCGGCTTCATTTTGGGCCTCGCCAATTATCCGACGTATGACTTGAATGAATACGGCAGCGTGCCGATCGAGATTCAGCGCAACACTGCCGTCACCGATCTGCTGGATCCCGGTTCGACCTTCAAAATTGTGCCGGCCGCCGCCGCGCTCGAGCGGGGTTTGGTCACCCCGCAGTCCACGTTCAATTGTTCAATCGATTCCATTGAATTCGAAGGCCGGGTGCGCAAGTTCATGCCGGACGACCATCCGCACGATCATCCGTTGACGGTGGCGGAGATCATCAGCCAATCCAGTAACATCGGTGCTGCCCAGTTGGGGATGAAGCTGAGTGAAAAAGGCATGTATGATGCTGCGCGCCAATTTGGTTTCGGCGAGCCCTCGGGTTTTCCGTTGGGCTACGAAAGCCGCGGATTATTGAACCCGCCGCACAAATGGAGTGCGCTGGAGATCACCCGCATTCCCGCCGGCTACAGTGTGTCGGCCACGCCGATGCAGATCCACTACGCGATGGCGACCATCGCGAGTGGCGGTGAGTTGCTCCGTCCGCAGATCGTGAAAGAGATCCGCGACGATGCGGGCGAGACGGTCTACGACTTTGGCGGGGTGGCGCGCCGCCGGGTGATCAAGCCCGAGATCGCCCGTCAGATGTCCCGCATGCTGGTCGGCGTGACCGAAGAGGGCACGGCCAAATCGGCTGCCATCGAAGGCTACCAAGTGGCGGGCAAAACCGGCACGGCCCAGAAGCTGGTCGATGGCCGGTATTCGAAGCGCAATCACGTCGGCTCGTTCGTGGGATTTTTCCCCGCCTCCCAGCCTGAGGTCGTCATCACCGTGATCGTCGGCATCAGCCTTGGTGTGCTGATCGGCGCGTTGCAGGGCTGGATGATCGGGTATCTGATGATCCCGTCCTTCATCGTGACCCTTGCGGGGATGCTGGTGTTTCGCGGGCTGTCGCTCTGGCTGCTCGAAGGGCAATCGGTTGGTCCGTTTCCGCGTGAATTCCAGGTGATCGCAACGGGGTTCG
>CAKZMS010000255.1 GCA_937128785.1 uncultured Opitutaceae bacterium
AGCCCCTCCGCCAAAGGGTCGATCATCGGCGGTGCGGTGCTTGTCCGTGCACCACTTGCGCAGATCACTCACCTCGACCTGTAACAAATCGCGGTCGAGCGCCTTGCCCAGGATGCTTTCGGACAGAAATCCATCCAACATCCGGGGGAAGAGGGTCAGGATATCGATGCGGAGTGACATGGAACAAACGGACTTACGCAAAAAAAACGCCCCGGAACCATCCGGGGCGAATCGAAAATGGGTGAACGAAGCCGGCGGCCTTAGGCCTCGGCAGCCGTCTCGACCGGAGCAGCCTTGCGGGCTTGCTTGATCAGCGACTTGGCAGTGTCGGTCGGCTTGGCGCCTTGGCCCACCCAGTAGTCGGCGCGCTCGACGTTCAAAGTCAGCTGTTCGCCTTTGGCGCGGGGGTTGTAGGTGCCGAGGATCTCGGCGGGACGACCATCGCGACGTGAGCGAGCTTCCGCCACCACTACGTGGTAGACGGGAGCATGCGTGGTGCCGATGCGGGAGAGGCGAATCTTAAGAGCCATGAGAGTGTTTCAAAAACGGACGAGTTACTTGCGAAAAGTTCAGGAATGCACCCTGCGACAAATGGCTTGTCAAGCATCGACTCCACCCGCTGTGTTCGACCCTTTATGAAAGCCGGAATCGTCGGTCTACCCAATGTAGGCAAGTCCACCCTCTTTAACGCCCTCACCCGCTCCCGCAAGGCCGAGGCCGCCAACTACCCGTTTTGCACGATCGATCCCAATGTCGGAGTCGTCACGGTGCCCGATGATCGGCTCGCCGTTTTGCAGGGAATCGCCAAGACCAATGTGGTCATCCCGGCGGCCATCGAATTTGTCGATATCGCCGGACTGGTCGCCGGGGCCAGCAAGGGCGAAGGCCTGGGCAATCAATTCCTCGCCAATATCCGTGAGGTCGATGCCATCGTGCACGTGGTGCGCTGTTTCGTGGATGACGATGTGATTCACAACATGGGGTCGGTTGATCCGGTTCGGGATATCGAAGTGATCACCACCGAGCTCATTCTGGCCGACTATGACAACGTCACCAAGCGGATGGAGAAGACGACCAAGAAGGCCCGCGGCGGCGACAAGGAGGCCAAGGCGGAACTCGACCTGCTCGAGCGTCTCGTGCCCCACCTCAATGAAGGCAAGCCGGCCAACGTGCTCGAACTTGACGAGGTCGAAGAAAAAATCCTGCCCCATTTCCAATTGCTCAGCGCCAAGCCCGTGCTCTTCGCCTGCAATGTCGCCGAGGACGATCTAACCGACGCCGAGGCGAATGAAAATGTGCAAAAGGTGGCCGAATACGTGCGGACCCATCACGACGCCGCCTATGTGCCAATTAGTGCCAAGATCGAGTATGAGCTGATCGATCTCGAGCCGGCCGAAGCGAAGGAGTTTTTGCAGGACCTCGGCGTGGATGACTCCGGCGTGTCATCGCTCATTCGCGGTTCCTACGAATTGCTCGGCCTCCAGACCTACTTCACCGCGGGCGAAAAAGAAGTCCGGGCCTGGACCATCAAACGGGGTTGGAAAGCCCCCCAAGCTGCCGGCGTCATCCATACGGATTTTGAGCACGGTTTTATCAAGGCTGAGATCGTATCGTATGATGACTTGTCTTCGCTGGGCAGTGTAGCCTCGGCCCGCGAGGCCGGAAAATACCGCTTGGAAGGCAAGGAATACGTTTTCCAGGAGGGCGACGTCGCCCTCTTCCGGTTCGCGAACTGATCAAGTCTGCGACGAAGTCGCTTTGCGGGCGTGGACGGTCACCCGGCCCTGCCTGACCTCGCGCCACCACGAACCGGGTTGGGTGGGTTTTCGCAGGAGGCGGGCCCAGATCGATTTCGGGGGCGATACCACCTTGACCTGATCGAAACCCACGCTTCGCAGCATGTGCTCCAATCCGAGCAGGTTCGGGGCCCACCAGTTAGTGGGGTCGCGGTTGAGCTCCCGGTCACGGTAAAATGCCATCGCGGGAATCTTCGAATTCAGCAAATCGACCTTGGTCTCAAGAATCAAAAGATCGTCCGTGACCTCGGCTATTTTCTCGAGCGCGAGAAGGGGATGTTTCAGGTGGTAGAGCACCCCCAAAAACAGCACCACATCATGGCCGCCCAATTCTTCGCGGGAGAGCTGTTCCACTTCCAAGTGCCGCGGCGTGACCTGCGAATTCAGATGAGAATGGGCCAGATCAAAACCCTGCTTCCCTCCCCAACCTTCATCACTCCAGCAGTAGGAGTCGATGGCCGTCACGTGTTTGGCACCCCGCCTCTCTGCCTCGAACGAGAAAAAACCATCCCACGCACCGATATCCAAAACGGACTTTCCCGTCAGATCTTGGGGCAGCTGAATCCGCTGTAACTTAGCCGGGGTATCATCCAACCCCGGCGTCACCACCCCATCGCCCAAGTCGATGCGATGAAACCATCGGATAGCTTCGATTCGCTGCGAGAGGCTGGATGAGGAAGGAACACGGGAACTCATGATCGGTTGCGCCAGCAATGCAGCAAGGGACGACGATCACGGAAAGCTCGTTTTCCAAACATCCTCCCGAGTCGGGGCGAAAGGCACCGCGTTAGACGCGCCCTACGTGTGCTTGTGCGCCCGTCATCAATTCTCCCTTCAGTTTAAGGTGATTCCCAGTTCGCGGTTGATCGTGTTACCTTCCGGCGATGCGAAAATTTGCCCTGTTTTTCATTGGCAGTTTCTTGCTCGGGATGGGTTCCCCTCTTGCGGGCGCGGAGGAAGATGCTACCAAATCTTCGTGGCAAGATCGGTTCATCGACCCAACAGATGGTAAATTCGATGTCAGCGAATTTTTG
>CAKZMS010000256.1 GCA_937128785.1 uncultured Opitutaceae bacterium
AGCATGGTCTTGAGAAAGGTGCGGCGGGTCTTCGCGGGGTAGTTGGTCGGGGTAGATTCAGGTGCGGCGTTCATGGTCCAGGGGTGGGATTAACGGGGTAGCAAGAGTTGATCGGAAGGGGCGCAAACTGTCGATCAGGGAGAGTGGTCAGCACGCGTTCATAGAAATCGGGGAATCAGGAAATGGGGACCGTCAGCCTGCTGTTTTTTGATCACAGATTACGCGGATTATCTCGGATTCTGTCAGCACGCTGATTTTGAAAAGGTGCGGAGGACTTCAGTCTGGGGGAAGTTGCATGACCCACAGTTCCACTTGCTCGTTCTCTCGCCAGGTTTGGTTCCGATGCGTTTTCTTTGAGGCTGCTGTTACGGGGGCGGTTACCAGCGACTCTTTCACAAAGCGTCCGCCCGCCTCGAGCTCCTCTACGATGGGGTTCGTCGTCGTCAGACCCGTCACCTGCGCGAGATTGGAGAACAGCAATACCAGTCTGCCGCCGGGATTGAGATGCTTGACCGCCGCGGCGAAGAACCGGGGAAACAGGTCCGCATCATAATACATCGCCTGGTCGATGCCTTCGTTTTCCGGAGCGAGGGGCAACCAGGGCGGATTAAATACGATCAGATCGGCCGGCTGGCTAATTCCGGCAAACAGGTCCCCCCACCCCAGGTCCACTTTTGAACTGAGTCGTTTCTTTTCGACCGCCGCTCTCATGCCGTGAATGGCATTCGGGTTGGAATCAGTCGCCCTCACCCTCTCATAACCATGGTTCAGTAGCTGATAGGTGATCACCCCACAGCCTACCCCCACATCGATGGCAGAGGTTTTGCCGCCGGCATACCCCTTAAGCCAATCATCCAGTAGTTGGAGATGCTCGAAGCGCGTCGGGAAATAGGTGCCGTAAAACGGATGAATCCGGTCAGGAAGAACCGGGAGGGAAATCCCTTTTTTCCGCCACTGCCACGCACTGTTGAGCCCTTGGACCTGACCAAACGGCAACAGGAATTCATCGGTATCAGGATAAAGGATACTCAGCCATCCGATCTCGGGCGCCTTTCGCACCGTCAAACGGCCTCCCCGAACCTCCAGCAACAGCCGATTGGACAATTCCCGAAACGCCCCTCGTCGCTCCCGCTGCGACGAGAAAGAGTCGTCCGAAGAGGATTGTTTCAAGTGGCTCTTGAGACGCTCCAGAATAGCCAGACCACTGCTGTAGAAGTCCCTCACGAGCACATGGTGTCCTTGCATGAGGTAATCGACCGCAACCTCCGGCCCCAAGCGTTTCCGATAGGGAATCACTTCAAGGTCAGCCGCCAGGGGCTCAGGACGATTTAGTGGCGGCAGGTCGTCCATGGAGGTGAATGTTCGATGATGGCGAACGCCCCGGAGATCCCTATGGTCAGGAGACTGACCGCCCCGGCGAAGGCGCGAGTTGGAGTGATCGAAGGGGGTTTCTGCGGAGTCGGCATTTGAGCGTTTGCAGTCTGAGCAGCCTTCCGAGGGTTTGGCGAGGCGTGACGAGGATCAGCCGTCAGCGCGTTTCTTTTTCACCACGAAGGACACGAAGTGCACGAAGGCCGTCAGCACGATTGAACTACGAATCAGGGAAGTCAGGAAATAGGGCCATCAGCACGCTACTCTTTAACCACTGATTGCACAGATAGACTCAGATCCCGTCAGCATGAACTTCAAGTCACCCAGGCTGACGGCAACTTCGGGTCCTTCGTGTGCTTCGTGGTGAAAAACAGCAGGCTGATGACCTTTCCGCGTATTCTGGGTGTTCCGTGGGCCAGATACCAAAAAGGCAGGCCCGCCGGCCTGCCCTCGTGAAACGGGATGGTCGTAACGCTACTTCCGCAGCTCAGCGGCGCGTTTGACTTCTTCCAAGTAGTCGCCGAGGCGGCGATCTTCCGGATTGAGTCGGTAGGCCGATTCGAGAGCATCGGCGGCTTCCGCGTATTTGCCTTCACGGACGAGGAGTTGGCCCTTCAACCGCAGCGCAGCGGCTTCGAAATCGTCGAGCCGTTCGGCACGCTCGATCATTAGATAGGCCTTCGCGTTGTTACCACTATCCGAGTGGTAGCTGGCCATTTCGAGCAAGGCGTTTCCGTTGGACGGATCTTCTTCGAGAATCTGGGTGAGCAGTTTGGCCGCGAGATCGTTGTCATACTGGGCGCGGGCTATCTGAGCCTGCGTGTTCCAGACATTGAGGCGTTGCTTGCGCTCAAGGTCATCACCGTAAGCGGTCTCGATGCGGGTGAGCAGAGTCTGCGCTTCTTCCACCGCGCCGTAGCGCACAAGGATGGACGCGACGTAGATCGGCACCTGGGCATCAGGCAAAGCGTCGCTGTTGCCCAGCATGTCCTGGTAGACTTCCAAGGCCAAAGCGAAGTCTTCCTGGTTGAGGTAGATGTTGCCCAGCAACTCGAGGTTGTCGGTCGTCGCTTGCCCGCGGATGCGGAGAATTTCCAGAATCTCGGCGGCTTTAACCGGACGATCGAGGTTGAGGTTCACATTGACGAGAAAGAGCCAGTAATCGAGCGACTCCGGCTCATCTCGCAACAACCCTTCCATCAGGGCGCCGGCAGCGGAATAGTGTTCAAGCGCCATCAGGGACTGGGAAAGCCCGAGCGACCAGTCGACATTTTCGGGGTCGAGCATGAGGGCCTGGCGATAGGCATTCTCAGCTGCGATGTAGTCCTCCAGATTGAGGTAGGAGTAACCCATCAAACCGTAGGTGCGGCCGGAGGATTCACCGAGTTCCACGGCACGACCGAGCGACTTCACCGCTGCCGGATAGTTCTCGTTTTGCAGGTGGATGAGGCCGAGATTCTGGTGCGCGCGGCGGAATTCCGGAAACTTCTGGATCGCCGTGGTGTAGTCCTGGGCGGCGAGATCGAGTTGGTTGCTCTGGAAGTAGAGGTTACCGCGCACAAAAACGATCGTGGCGCTGCTGGCGCCGGTGATGGTCTCATTGAGCAACTGGATGGCGGCGGCCGGATCGTTTTGGATGAGCTCGCTCAGCTCGCCCAAGACCGGACGTTCGGCTTCGGTGATCCGAGGCTCGGAGTTGGCCAGGGTCGCATAGGTGCCGAGAAACCGGTCCACGAATCCTGGGTCGCGCCAGAACTCGCGGGTCATTTCGACCGGGATCTGAGCAGACAGTCCGAGGGAGCCGGCGAGCATAAGCAGCCCGAGTGCGAGGCGCCGGATAACTTGCTGGTTGAGATGCTTCATAAAATGGAGGGGGATTTAA
>CAKZMS010000257.1 GCA_937128785.1 uncultured Opitutaceae bacterium
TTGGCCTGTGCCACCACCACCTTGGCATTCCTGCTTGCGGTGCCCCTCGCCTTTATCGCGGACCGATTCGACTTCCCTGCAAAGCTTGCCTTGGGGTCCCTGGTGCTGATCCCCATGATCTTGCCACCGTTTGTCGGGGCCATTGGCATCAAACAAATCTTCGGGCAATTCGGAGCGGTGAATGCGTTCTTGATTTGGATCGGAATTGCTCCCGAGGGCTGGGCATTCGACTGGTTCGCCGCCAACCGCTTTTGGGGCATAGCCTGTGTCCAGGCCCTGTCGCTCTACCCCATCGTCTATCTCAACGCGGTGGCCTCGTTGGCCAATGTGGATCCCGCCATGGACGAGGCGGCCCAGAACCTGGGTTGCCGCGGTTTCCGGAAGTTTTTCAAAATCACCCTGCCCCTCATTCGCCCCGGACTCTTTGCCGGCGGGACCAACGTTTTCATCTGGGCATTCACCGAACTTGGCGTGCCGCTGATTTTTGACTACCCGCGCGTCACCTCGGTGCAGATTTTCTACGGCCTGAAGGAGATCGGCGGCAATCCGTTCCCCTACACCTTGGTGGCGGTCATGCTGGCCTGCACCGTTACGCTCTACGCCGTGGGCAAAGGACTTTTCGGGCGGAATGCCCATGCCATGATGGCCAAGGCCACGCACAGCGGCGGGGCCAGTGCGCTCACCGGCTGGAAGGGTTGGCTCTGCACCGCTCTCTTCGCGGGAGTCACTCTGATCGCGGTCATGCCTCATCTGGGCGTCGTGCTCGTCTCCCTGTCTTCCGACTGGTATGGGACTGTCCTGCCCACCACATTCACCTCGGAGAATTTCGAAATCGCCCTGGGGCACCCCTTAACCGTTCCGGCTATCGCCAACTCCCTGAAGTTCGCCAGCATCTCGACCGTGATCGATATCGTGCTCGGTATCGCCATCGCCTACGTGGTCGTCCGGTCGAAGATCAAAGGCCGCGAGATCCTGGATTTCTTGGCCATGCTTCCGTTGGCCGTCCCCGGACTGGTGCTCGCCTTCGGTTACTTGGCGATGAGCCAAGAGGGCCGCTTCTTCGATTTCATCAACCCGATCGAAAATCCGACCGTGTTGCTGATCATCGCCTACTCAGTGCGACGGCTGCCTTTTGTGGTGCGGTCGGCCGTGGCCGGATTCCAACAGACCAGTGTGACGCTGGAAGAGGCCGCCCAGAATCTCGGCACCCCTCCATTGAAGGCGACGATCAAGGTCACCCTGCCGCTCATCATGGCCAACCTCATCGCCGGGGGGCTTCTGGCGTTCGCCTTCGCCATGCTGGAAGTATCCGATTCTCTGATACTCGCCCAGAAGCAGGCGTTCTACCCGATCACCAAGGCCATCCTTGAACTTTTCCAATTGCTGGGTGACGGCAAATTTATCGCCAGCGCCCTCGGCGTTTGGGCCATGGTGTTTCTCGGCGTCACCATCGTGGGCATGAGCCTGCTCCTGGGCAAAAAACTCGGCGCGATTTTCCGCGTTTAGCCCCGTCATGGTCTACCTGGTGGCCGTCTCCCTGCTGTGGGCATTTTCATTCGGACTGATTAAGAATCAGCTCGCCGGACTGGATTCTTTCTGGGTCGCAACCATCCGGCTGGGATTAGCCTCGTTGGTTTTTCTACCCTTCCTTCGTCCGCGCAAAATCGCCGCTCCCCTGGCTATCCGCTACACTCTGGTTGGGGCGGTGCAATTTGGCGTCATGTATGTGCTCTACATCGCGGCGTTCCGCCATCTCCAGGCCCACGAGGTCGCGATGTTCACCATCTTCACGCCCATCTACGTGGTGCTATTGGACGGTCTGCGGGAACGTCGCCTTAACTGGCTGGCCTTGGTGGCCGCGGCCCTGGCCGGTATCGGCGCGGCCGTGCTCAAATGGCAAGGCGGTATCAACCAGGATCACTTATGGGGTTTCGTCATGTTGCAGGGAGCCAACCTCTGTTTCGCCGGCGGGCAACTAGCCTACCGGCGTATGCGGCAGCAGCACCCCACCGGATCGGACGCCGGGGTATTCGGTTGGTTGTATATCGGAGCCGTGGTCACGGCGGGACTGCTGACCTTAGCCTGGGGAGATTCAGCCCAATTCTCACCGACAGCCACCCAATGGGGTGTCCTCGCCTACCTCGGCATTCTGGCCACAGGGCTGGGGTTCTTTGGTTGGAATCTTGGAGCAACCAAGGTCTCCACCGGCGCTCTGGCGGTGAGCAATAATCTGCTCGTGCCATTGGCCGTACTGGTGGCGTTGCTCATTTTCGGTGAAACCGCCCCGTTGGGTAATTTGATCGGGAGCATGGCGATCATGGGAATCGCCTTGGTGGTCGCTCGACGAGCGGAAAACCCCTCTCCCGGCGATTCCTGATTCCGGATCAGGCGGAGTCGTTCTCGGACGAGCTAGCCCCCAGCCTTCCCGACTTCATGGTCACCTTAACCGAGGCACGTCGGACCAGGGCAACAACCTGGCTGTCGTTGGGTTTTTTTTGCAGCCACGTTTGGGCCACTTCGAGCGCCTCCGCCGCACGCCCCGCGTTGAGTAGAGCTTCGGCCCATCCTAGGCCGACAGCCACTTCATGCGGTCGCAATTTGGCGTAGGTCTGACAAGCCAACAAAGTTGTTTCGGGCAGGGCCAAAGCCCGGGCGGCTTGAATCAACGACCGCCAGCTTACCGGGTTGGTGAAATCCGCGGCGAGTGCCACATCCGCCGACCGCAAGTCGGCCATCGGATCTTCGGCGGAAGCCTTTGCTTTGGCCGAACCACCGAGTCGCTGGCGCAGTCCTTGCCACCAACCGCGGGGACGACGGCGGACTTGAAGCTCCGCTTTGAACCAAAGCTCACGAACTCCGACGCACTCCGGCCGTTCCGACAAAATCTGCCGGGACATCGCTCGGGCCACTTCCACCTCCCCGCGCTCCGCCGCATCCCTCGCCTTGACTGCCAGACGGCGCTGAGCGGGAGAAAGGTCGGCGATCGCGATTTCGGTCATCGGCTGGCTTTGCGGTCAGGTCGCGAGGTCTTTTTCCGCCGCATCACTCAGCTTTTGGTAGGCATCCTCGACCAGTGCCTCCGAGGGCCCTTCGACCAACAACCGGAGTTTGGGCTCGGTGCCGGAGTAGCGCACCAGCACCCGACCCGACTCCCCCAACTCACGCTCAAGGTCCGCCATTGCCTCGGACAGTTCCGGGCAGTCCGGAACCGGCGGTTTACGGGCTACTTTGATCGCCCCGCTTTTTTGCGGAAACTTTTTCAGGACCTGCCGCAGTTCACTCAGCGGCCGAGCCGACGCCAACATGACCTGGAGCACCTTCAAAGCCGCCCCCAGACCGTCACCGGTCGGTCCGATCTCATCACAGATAATGTGGCCACTTGACTCACCTCCCAGCGTCGCTCCGACCTCCCTCATCTTCTCGGCCACATAACGATCTCCGATATCGGTCCGCAGCACCCGACCACCTGATTTACGAATCACCGCATCGACGCCCAGGTGGGTCGATTTCTTGACCGCATAGGACGCGCCCAGCAGCACCAGCCAGCCGAACATGAACACGGTCAGTTCGAGCGCCCAGAGGATGTTGGAATTGAACCCATAGCGGGCCACGACATTGGCGAATGTGATGAGCGTCATCATGCCCAGCAGGGCGGCAATCAGCGTTTCTTCCAGCGAATCGATGAAACTGCCCCCGCCGGAATGATCTCCGGCTGTGGTGTGTCCAGCCATGGTCTGTCCCCCCATTGGCGTTTGGTTTTCAATTGGTTGGGTGGTGCCGGTCTGGCGCTTTGGTCTGGTCGACCCGGGGCCGTGGCACCTGTGGTTTGGCGATTGTATTGGCGACTGCCTTGGCGACCGGCCCGAAAGAGGATCCTCCGGGCCGGTGCAATTGTCAGATGAGGATCGCTCAGCTGCCGCTGTTGAAGGATTGAGCGGCCTGGATCATTTCGGCGCCCACGTCCCCGGCGAACTTGTCCCAGACGGGCTTCATCGCTTCGACCCATGCGGCACGCTGGTCCGCGTCAAGCTGACGGATCACACCGCCGGCATCGAGGATCGACTGCTTGGCCGCCTCGTTCACGGCAAAGGATTCGGCGTTCCGGGTGGTGGTGACTTCCTCCAGAATGGTCAGGAACTGATCGCGCACGTCGGCGTCCAGGCTTTCCAGCCAGTCAACATTGGTCACGACCAGATAGTCGATAACACCGTGGTTGGTCTCGGTGGTCCCGTCCTCCACTTCGAAGAACTTCTTGCCATAGATGTTGGACCAGGTGTTTTCCTGACCGTCGACAACGCCCTGCTGCAAGGCACCATAGACTTCAGAGAACGCCATTTTCTGCGGGCTGCCGCCGATGGCTTCCATCTGTGCGACCAGAACGTCCGAGCTTTGCACGCGGAATTTCAGGCCATTGGCATCCGAAGGATCAAGCAGCGGCTTGTTGGCCGACATCTGCTTCATGCCATTGTGCCAGAACGCCAGCCCCTGAAGGCCGCGCTTTTGCATGCTGTCTTTCATCGCCTGGCCGTTTTCCGAGGCCTGGAAGGCGTCGACAGCGTCGATGTCCTTGAACATGAAGGGCAGATCGAACAGGCGGAACTGTTTGG
>CAKZMS010000258.1 GCA_937128785.1 uncultured Opitutaceae bacterium
AGAGCGCTACAAAATCCTGAAATGCGAGGGACTGGCTATCACCGGTGGTGAGGCCAAATTGCTCATCGGGGACGGTCAGGTCTCTGTGAATGGTGAGGTGGAAACCCGCAAGCGGAGGAAGATGCTGGTTGGCGATGTGATTTCCTTTGGGGCGGAGCAGTTCACGTTGCGTTTGGCCGGCTCGGCGCCGTCAGAGTCGGAATAACATTCGGATGGCCTCCCGCCGCCGGAGTTGGCTACCGTGCCGGAACGCTTTCCTGATCCGGAATCTCCTCATCCAATGAACCCCAAACACTTTGCCCCTGTTTTCATCCGCATCACCCTGCACTATGCGATCATCCTCGGGGTCGCGGCCTTGGCTTTTAAGTTCAACCCCAACCTCCGGGAGTTTCTCCCGGTTGGAGCGATGGAGAATCTGTTCTCGGCTTATGGTTCTGACGAGATCGAGGTGTCGATGCACGCTGGGCGTCTGGCCGGTCACTCCGATTTCGCCCGCGGGATTTTCATCCTCATGTGCTTTTTGACGGCGATGATCGTTTCGATTCCGGTAGGCCGCACTTACATGGGCACGCATGTGATCAAGAAACGAAACGCGTCGATGGCCAAGGCGTTGTTGCTGTTGCCGGTGGCGGTCTCGGGCCTCGTTTTGATTGTGCAAAACAATCTGGCACTGGCCTTCAGTCTGGCGGGAATCGTGGCGGGATGCGGCATCCGCTTTCGTTCCAACATCCGCGAGTTTACCGACACACTTTATTTCATGGTGGCGATCGGGATCGGCTTGGCGGCGGGAGTGGGGGCCCTCGGTATCGCCCTGCTGATGTCCATGGTGTTTTGTTATGCGACTCTCACCGTGTTCGCGATTGGTTACGGCGAGCACCCGGAGATGGCTCTTCAGGAAGATGAGTCCGAGCCGGAAGAAGAGCCGAGCGAGCAAATTTAGACGCAGCGGAGGATGGCCGATGAATAAGCACGCTCGTTTTGTCATCGCCGGTGCGATTGCTTGCTGGGGGTTTTTGCTCGCGGTGGCGGCTGGGCCGAAGGCGGACTTTCCGGCGGAGGATCGCATCGTGGTGCTGGGTGACGTGCACGGAGATTACGACCGGATGCGAGAGATTCTGGAAATCGCGGGGGTGACTGACCGCCGGGGTCGCTGGAAGGGTGGCAGTACCCATCTGGTGCAGTTGGGCGATCTGCCCGATCGGGGGCCACGATCGTTGGAGGCGGGGGAGTTTTTGCGCAAATTGGGGCGGGCAGCCAGACGCAAAGGCGGGGCCGTCCATGTGCTGGTGGGCAACCATGAAGCCATGAATGTTTACGGCGATCTTCGTTACGTGGATCCCGGCGCGTTTGAGGCCTTTCGCACCCGTGATTCGAAGCGCTACCTGGAGGTCATTTTCGAGGAACAAGTCGACTACATCAAAGCCAACAATCCGAAGGAAAAGTGGCCGACCTTTGATGCGGAATTTAAACGCAAGTGGATGGAGTCCCGGCCTCCCGGGTGGGTGGAGCATCGACTGAGTTGGGAGGCAGGAGGCGAAACCAATGAATGGGTCAACAGTCGCCCCGCGGTGATCCGCATCGGCGACAATTTGTTCATGCACGGCGGGCTGGGTCCGGCGTATGTGGACTGGTCGCTGGAGGACCTTAATCGCGTCGTCAGTGAGAATTTGGCCAATCCCGCCAACTATCGGGACAGTATCCTACGGAAGGAAGAGGGGCCGCTGTGGTATCGCGGTCTGGCCCGGGGGGATGAAGCGGCGGAGGAAGCCCACTTGGAAGCGTTGTTGGCGCAGCACGGAGTGAAGCGGATTGTTTTGGGCCACACGGTCACGGGGGGAATTATTTTACCTCGGTTCGGGGGTCGGGTGCTTTTGGCCGATGTTGGGCTGTCGCGCTATTACGGCGACCACATGGCCTGCTTGATCATTGAAGGGGATAGGCTCACGGCGGTGCACCGAAATGGCCAAGTGGTCTTTCCCGAAGTCCTGGATGACCAGGGCATGATCGACTACGTGAGAGCGGTTGCGGCTGTGGAGCCGGAACACCGGTATATTGCGCAGCGACTGGAGCAGTTGCTCAACCCGACTGAAGTCGAACCGGTGGTGTCCCCGGACCCGGACTTAAACGACATTGATGCTGATCCGGAGTCCGACTAATCGGATTCGGCGGCGGCCAGCCAGGACGCCGGGTCGGTGCCGTAATCGATCAGCTCGATCCGGTCGAGCGCCGTCTCCCTGGCCCAGGCCGCCTCTTCGGATGTAACGTTGGCCGGGTCCGCGACGAGATCGCGGACGATCATCTCGTCGCCCTCGGCATAGGTGTGCTGGAAAGTCGTGACTGAATCGACCCGCCGTACATACGGCAGAAGCCACGATCGTTCGGTGATCTCGCCGATGACCGATAGCACCTTGGGGTCAAAGATCTCTC
>CAKZMS010000259.1 GCA_937128785.1 uncultured Opitutaceae bacterium
ATTCGGCGGCGACAACAGGGTATGTCCATGCTTGGCATGCTCGGCATCCTGATTATGCTGGGTTTTTTCGCGATGTGCGCGATTCGAATGATGCCGGTGTACTTCGAGTCCCTGAGCGTCAAGGACATTGTCAGCCGCATGGCGGATGACCCCGACACCGTGGATATGAGCCCTGGCAATATTCGCCGCAAACTGGACACGGTGTTCAACACCAACCAGATTTACGGCCTCGACGTTAAGTCCATCGAGATATTCCGCAAGCGCGGTAAAACCTATATCGACGCCTCCTATGAAGTGCGCCAGCCGGTTATGTGGCGCATCGACTCGGTCCTGAAGTTCGACGACCTGCTGTTCGAAGTGGGTAACCCCGAGCCGATCAGCGAGGTAGGGGCGGGGTCCAGTTCCGACTAGGGTATGAGCGATACTGCGCGCCTGGAAAAAGCCCTGGGATATGTGTGTATCGATCGGCAGTTACTGCAACTGGCCCTGACCCACCGCAGCGCGGGCGGCAACAACAATGAGCGCCTGGAATTCCTCGGTGACTCGGTGGTCAACCACATCATCGCCGAGGAACTCTATCACCGATTTCCGCGTGCCCGTGAGGGTGAAATGAGTCGCATGCGTGCCTCGCTAGTGAAGGGCGACACGCTGGCGGAAGTTGCGCGTGAACTGGAGTTGGGCGATTACCTGCAGTTAGGCAAGGGCGAGCGCAAGAGCGGTGGCCACCGCCGCAGTTCCATCCTGGCCGATACCTTTGAGGCCGTCATCGGGGCGGTGTTGCTGGATTCTGGTATGGACGCCTGTCGTGAATGCATGCACAAGTGGTTCGCGGCGCGCCTGGACAAGGTCTCCGCGGACAATGCCGGCAAGGATGCCAAGACCCGGCTACAGGAGTTCCTGCAGGGGCGTAATCACCCGTTGCCCGAATATGTCCTGCTGAAGGTAGAAGGCGACGACCACGACCAGAGTTTCAAGGTCGCCTGTCGCCTGAGTTCGCCGCAACTGGTAGCCGAGGGTACCGGTAGCAGCCGGCGCAAGGCGGAGCAGGCCGCCGCGGCGACTGCACTCGAGACGTTACAGCCCAATGGCCGTTGAACCGCATAAGCGCTGCGGTTACGTGGCGCTTGTTGGACGCCCCAACGTCGGCAAGTCCTCGTTGGGAAATCGACTCCTGCAAAACGATCGTTTGATCGTGAGCGCCACGCCCGGCACCACCCGCGATGCCGTGGCGCTGCCGTTTCGGTTCAAGACCCGGCACGGCAAGCAAGTCGACTTTCGCCTGATTGATACCGCGGGCATCAAGTCCCAGACCAAGCTGGCTTCGCCGGTGGAGTATTTTTCGCGACTGCGCTCGCTGGATGCGATTCCGCGGGCCAATATCATTTTCATGGTTGTCGACGCCTTGGACGGCGTCACGCAACAGGACAAGGCCATCGCGGGAGAGGCGGTGAAGGAGAACAAACCCATCGTCATTCTGGTCAATAAGTGGGATCTGGTCTTGAAGGCGTTCAAGGAAGGGGATCCGGCGACGGAGATGTATAAGAGCGAG
Organism: uncultured Opitutaceae bacterium; assembly: GCA_937128785.1. GTDB lineage: Bacteria > Verrucomicrobiota > Verrucomicrobiia > Opitutales > Opitutaceae > Actomonas. The sequence continues at coordinate 1,550 of CAKZMS010000259.1, forward strand.
CGGGACTACCGCGAAAAGTATGAGCGGGCGCTGTTCGATCGGCTGTTTTTCACGGCGGGTTCTCCGGTCATTTTCGTTTCGGCCGAAGCCAATTTTGAGATCGATCGCATGCTGAACGCAGCAGTGAAAATGAACCGCCAACTTGATCGTTCCATTCCGACCGCCAAGCTGAACGCGTTGTTCAACCGGCTGACGCAACAGACGCCTCCGCCCATTATCGGCGGCCGCCGGTTCAAGATTTTCTATGCCACCCAGACGGGGAACCGACCCTTCCGGATTCGCATATTCTGCAATCGGGAAGAGAAGTTGCCGGAAAACTATCGGCGGTTCCTCGAATCCCATATCGTGCGCGAGTTCGAACTGGAAGGTTGCCCCATCGTTTTCCAACTCGTGGGCAAGGAGAAGCACAAGGAGCGAGGCAAGGGCGGCCCCTTGAAAACCCGACCGGAATCCCGGAAATCCGATTCCGCGTCAGAAACGGAATTCGAGACGCTTGAAGACTGAGCCGCTCAATCTGGTGTTCATGGGATCGGATCCCATCGCACTTCCGCTGCTGAATTGGATAGCGGACGGGGGAGGCGATCAGGTTGCACTCCGCACCATCTACACCCAACCCGACCGCGCAGTCGGGCGAGGTCAGAAGATTACAGCCAACGCGATCAAGACCTGGAGCATCGAGCGGGGAATTCCGGTCCGCCAGCCCGACAAGCTAACCAGATCCGTTCGGGAAGAACTGGCAGCCGAATCTCCGGATGTGGTGATGGTGATGGCCTACGGGCATATTCTGGGTGAGGCATTCATCAACACGCCCCGACTCGGCACGCTTAATCTGCACACCTCCATTTTGCCCGCCTATCGGGGCGCTTCGCCCATCCAGAGCGCGATTTGTGCCGGTGACTCCGAAACCGGGGTAACCCTCATGCGCATTGTGCGGGAGTTGGACGCCGGCCCGGTGGCAGACGTGGAGAGATGTGAAATAGGCCCCGCTGATACCGGACTTACGGTGGAAGAAAAACTGTCCCGGGCGTGCGTGTCGCTGGTCTCCCGAAATCTCCCGGCATTGGTCGAGGGAACGTTGACGTTTCGCGAGCAGGATCACGGTAGCGCCACATTTTGCCGGAAACTCGCCAAAGCGGACGGGGTAATTGATTTTCGAGCACCGGCCCGGGTTCTGGCGGCTCGCGTCAACGGCCTGCATCCGTGGCCGGGCGTCCGGATAAAACATGGCGGAGACGTTCTGCGCTTGGGGGGGGCGGTGGTTTCCTCCAACCAACCGGCGGCACAGGCCCCGCCCGGAACGGTGCTTGTCGGGGAAGGGAGCACACTCCAGGTCGCAACCGAGGATGGCGTGCTGGAACTCACTCGCTTGCAGCGACCGGGTGGCAAAATGCTGCCCGCCAGCGAGTTTCTGAGGGGGTATCCCATTGCCGGGGGAACCCTCTTGCCCTCCGAGCCGATGCCTCAACTTGTCACTTCGCGCCCGCATTGAGCACAAGCCACTTGTTTTCCGTCAGCTAATTTCCCAAGTTCTCGGTCTATGAAGATTTGTGTCCCCCTGATCCTGATTTCGCTCGGCATGGCGAGCGTGAGCGCTGCGCAGTCGATGAATTCCACAATCGGTAGTCAGGTTGCGGGATTAAGAGAGGATGTGCGGATCATGAGCCAGCGGGTGGGCGAGATGTCGCTGCGGATCGAACAGTTGGAACGGGAAAATGCGGCTTTGATGCGCAGCACCAATGGTCTCGAGACCACCTACGCGACGGTGGCCCAGCTCAACGAGGCGGTGGCCGAATTAAACAGCGCCATCGCGAGCGGTGACAGCGCCACGCAAGCCAAGGCCGCCAAAGCCATTTCCGCCCTGGCGAAGGAAACGAACGCGGCCGTCACTTCGATCGCCGAGGGGACCGCCGCCCGCAACAAGATCACCACGCCCACGTTCGACGATGACTTTGAGAAGACCGGCGTGACTTACACGCTGCAGCGGGGAGACACCCTTTCCAGTATCGCTTCTCGCTTTGGCTCCACGGTGAAAGATATCCAGAACGCCAACAAGATCGTGGATCCGACCAAGATCCAGGTAGGCCAGACCCTGTTCATCCCGGGCGGAAAGTAACTTATATGGCAGCATCCAAATCCCGCCTCGGTCGCGGTCTTGGCGGGTTGATCGCCGGGGCTTCCGCCACCAAAAAATCGCCCACCGCAGCGGCGGCGGCCAAGAAGGTTGGCAAACTGGACAGTGGCTCCGGGGCCAAGCCCAAGGCTAAGTCCGCGTCGAAGTCGAATGCGCCCTCTACTGACTTTGAAGATGTGCCGGTCGGGAAAATCACGCCATCCCCTTACCAGGCCCGTCGCGATATTCAGCCCGGCCAATTGGAGGAGTTGGCCGACAGTATCAAGGCGGAGGGGCTCTTGCAGCCCATCGTTGTCCGTAAGACCACCAAGGGATTTGAGCTGATCGCAGGGGAGCGCCGCTGGCGCGCTTATCAGAGCCTTAAGATCACCACCATTCCCGCCCGCGTGGTGAATGCCACCGATGCTTCGGCCGCCGCGCTGGGGTTGATCGAGAATCTGCAGCGCGAAGGGTTGAACCCCATCGATGAGGCCTACGGCTTTGCCAGCTTGATCCGGGACTTTGATCTCACCCAGGAGCAGGCGGCGGATCGCGTCGGCAAGAGTCGTGCCGCGGTCGCCAACACCCTGCGGTTATTGTCACTCGACGGCGAAATGCAGGGTTACGTGGCCAAAGGGATTCTCACCGTGGGGCACGCCAAAGTGTTATTGGGTATCGATGCCGCCGAAGAACGCTCGGTGTTGGCTCGTCGGGTGATCGAAGAAGGCTTGAGCGTGCGGGGAACGGAAAAACTCGTCCAAGCCCGCAAGGCGAACGGTTCCGGCCGCAAGACGGCCAAGAACCGCAACACGCCTGCCGGGGCAGCCTTGGCTGGAATCGAAAAGCGACTCACTTCCCATCTTGGTGCGAAGGTGAACCTCAAGCACTCCGGTTCGAAGGGACAGATCGTCATTCCCTACGCCTCCAACGACGACCTGCAGCGGATATTGGAAAAGCTCGGCGTTGAGGCTTAATTGCGCGGCTTAGGGTCGCCCGGCCCGAAAGGCCAGGTAGCGTTCCAAGTGCTCAGCGTTAAGTTCGTCGCTGTCGCCGTAATGTTGCCGGACCGCCTCCAGCTTCCGGTGCAGAGCTGACTGAATATCTTGGTGATCCGGCGAATCGTAGAGGTTGTTCATTTCGGTGGGGTCGGTGGCCAGATCGTAGAGTTCCCAATAATCGAGGTCGTGGTAAAAATGGATGAGCTTGTAGCGGTCGGTGCGGATTCCGTAGTGCCGCATCACGCTGTGTTCAGCCGGATACTCGTAGTAGGTGTAGTAAGCGTGATCGCGAAAGGCGCTGTCGTCTCCACTGGCCACTTGGCGAAACGATTCGCCCTGAATGTCCGGTGGAATTTCCACCGACGCGTAGTCGAGCAGGGTGGGCGCGAGATCGAGATTCTGCACGAGTTGGTCCAACCGTTGGCCGGGTTTGATTTCGCGCGGGTAGCGCACCAACATCGGGGTGCGAAACGACTCCTCATACATGAAGCGTTTGTCGAACCACCCATGCTCTCCGAGGTAGAAGCCCTGGTCTGAAGTGTAGATGACGATGGTGTCTTCGCTGAGTCCTTCCTCGTCGAGGTAGTCCAGCACTTCGCCGACGCCGTCATCAACCGACTGGATGCAGCGTAGATAGTCCTGCATGTAGCGATCAAATTTCCACTGGGCCAACTCACGTCCCAGCGGAGGATCGGCCAAGTAAGCTTCAATCAATGGCAGGTAATGGGCATCCCATTTCGCGCGCTGGTCTGCATTCATTCTGCCAATATGGGAGAGAAAAAGTTGCCGGTATTTGGTCTGTAGTTCCTCGACGGGGTCCAACATCTTCAGATCGTAAACGAGGTCCAAATCCCGCCAGACGCCCATTTCGTGATGAGCCGCGGCCGGCCGCCCCGTGTAGTCGTCGAAGAAATTGTCCGGCAGTTCGAACGAGCGGTCCGCGAAAAGCGGGAAGTATTTGGGTTCCGGCATCCAGGCCCGGTGGGGAGCTTTTTGATGGTACAGGAGGAGAAAGGGCTTGTCCGGATCACGCCCGGTCTGGAGCCATTCCAAGGCGAACTCGGTCGTCAGGGTGGTGACGTATCCCGCGAACTGCTGGCGTTGTCCGTTTACGATGAAGTCGGGGTTGTAGTAGTGTCCCTGGCCCGGCAGCACAGTGCTGTAGTCAAACCCTTCGGGGGTGCCGTTGAGATGAATCTTGCCGATCAGGGCGGTGGCGTAGCCCGACCGCTGAAGTTGTTTGGCAAAGTTGTCCTGGGCCCAGTTGAACGCCTGGAGGTTATCAACTTTCCCGTTTTTGAAGCTGTGTTTTCCGGTCAGCATCACCGCCCGGCTCGGTGCACAAATCGAGTTGGTGACCGAAGCCCGGGTGAAAAGGGCGCCCTCGTGAGCGAGACGGTCAATGTTGGGCGTTTCATTCAAGCCGTGTCCATAAGCGCTGATCGCCTGGTAGGCATGGTCATCACTCATGATGACAATGATGTTGGGGCGTGCGGGGGAAGCTTGAGCCACCGCCCCAAGCAAACAGGCAATCAGTCCTAAAATCTGGGGGTAAACGCGGGGAATCTTCATGGTGGTTGGGGCAGGACAGCGGGAAACTCCGCGCTGGTGAGGAGGGGCGGGGCGATCAGGTCGAAATCAGAAGCAGTTCCCCGGCGTTGACAAGCGCTCTCCCGCTCGGCACTTCTAAACGTTTCCATGAATCTCCTCATCGGTATTTTCACGTTCGTCCTTATCCTTGTATCACTTTTTTTGGTGCTTCTCGTGCTTATGCAGAAGGCCAAAAACGACGGCGGCATGGGCGCTGCCCTCGGTGGTGGTGCCACCGCAGCCACTTTCGGCGCCGACACCGGCCATGTCCTAACCAAGGCCACGCTCAACTCT
>CAKZMS010000260.1 GCA_937128785.1 uncultured Opitutaceae bacterium
CGACCAACTGATTCACTTCATCGACTTCGAGGGGAGTACGGTATCGGGAGTTCTGGAGTATGGGGTGGTTTCGATGCGGGGAGCGGAGATTTTGGAAACTTCGACGCGGCTGTGTCGGCCAATCGGGCGAGTGCGATCTGAGGATGTCGCCGTGCACGGGATCGAGGCGTCCGCGGTTCAGGATACGGCTCCGCTGGCGGATGACTTTGAGCAGTTTGTGACGTGGCGATCCACGGGACCCCTGGCCGCTCACTTTGTCCAGGCGGAGAATACGCTCATCAAAACCGTCTGGGCCTACGGGCGGCGGGCGCCCGAATTTGCGAGAGAGGGCACATCGACCAATGAGTGGGGACCGTGGATCGATACCGGCCGTTTGTATCCACAACTTTATCCGGCGCTGAAGGCGGCCAAGGTGGGGGATGTGATCGCGGCGATGGGATTGCAGGCGGAGCTCGACGCAGTGGCGCAGGTCCACTGTCCGGCCGATCGCTGCCAGTATCATGCCGCGCTATATGATGCGTTGGCGGGAGCCCTCCTGCTGCGGCGGCTGGCCCAAGAACCGGAAGTAGCCAAACAGTCGCTTCCATGGCTCATCCAGCACAGCACATTGGATCCGGAGAAACGTCAGGCGATGACGCAGGGCGATTTGTTTTAGGCTCATCATGGAGGTGGATGAACCCGTCACGGACTTGGAGCACGTCCTGGTGCAGGCCTACACGGATGAGATGGTCGACTACCTGAAGGACCATCCTCAGGACTTCCCGGAAGCGATTGCGTTGGCGGTGGGAGATCGACCGCGGTATGCGTGGCGAGCGGCATGGCTGATCGGCAATTGTATGGGGGCACACGACGCGCGCCTGAGAAAGGCCGTGGATCGACTGATCGCAACCATGCCGGGGAAACCCGACGGGCATTGGCGGGAATTGTTGAAGATCGTGATCCGGATGGAGCTGAACGACGAACAGGAAGGGCGGCTTTTTGCCATGGCCCTGCAGCATTGGCAGGATCCGGCCAAGCAGTCATCGGTGCGTTGGATGTCATTTCGTTTCATGGCCGACATGGTGAAGAAATACCCCGAGCTGGCGGCGGAGGTGAAACTGCTGATGCGTCCTGACCTGATCGAACCGCTGTCACCCGGAATCCGGCGGTCGTTATCCCGCGAGGCGAAGAAGATTCTGGGAATGAGGCTGGAGTAGTTTGGATGGAAAACGGAGCGATGCTCCGAAGTTCCAAGTATCAGGTTCCAAGTAACAAGAAAACAGCCACGAACATGACCCCCCGGGTGGCGGACCTGTCATAGTTGCCGACGGGTTGTGGGTTGGGCTTTACGCCCGACATGAACGCGGGGGAGTGGAGTGGCAGCACTATCGGGCGTAAAGCCCGACCCACCTGAGAGGCAAAACGGGGAGATCCGGGTTACTCGATGGGATATCGGATCAGACCGATACGCTGGGCCAGCATCCGCGCGGCGAAGGACGGCACGGTGACCAGATAGCGAGGCAGGAGCCTCCCGGGTTCTTGTCCCAACCGCCACAGCCACTCCAAGCCCACCCGCTGCCACGCGGCGGGGGCTTGCCGAACCCGGCCGCTCAAAAAATCGAACGCGGCACCCACGCCCAACGTGATGCCGGGGTGGTCCGCTGCTTGATGGTAGCTATCCATGAACGCCTCCTGTTTGGGGGTGCTGAGACCGATCCAAACGAAATCGGCGCGCACTTGCCGGATACGCTTGGTCGATAGCTCCCGGACGTCATCGGACCAATCCGGGGTTTCCGTGCCAGCGATCTTCAGTCCCGGAAATCGCGCCAAAAGTCGGTTGGCAAGTTCCTCGGCGACTCCGGTTGCTCCGCCGTATAAAAAGTGAGTCAGCTCGGTGCCGGCAGTGGCGGTGCACAACGCCTCCATCAAGTCCGGGCCATAGGTGCGTCCGACTTCAGGGAAGCCCTGTTGTTTTCCGGCCCAAACCAGCGGCATCCCGTCCGGAGTCGCCAACAGGGCGCGGTTGAGAACGCTACGGTGCTGGGGCTCTCGACGGGCCCGAGTGATCGAGTGTGCATCACAGCAACACACATAGCCCTTGGTGCCGGTTCGCGCCGCCGATACGAGGTGTGCGGTCGCAGTGGAAAGATTCACGGCGTGAATGCCCACCCCCAGGACGTTGTAGCGTGGCAGCTCCACGCTGTGACTCTCGGGCTCAGACCGGGGTTGGCAAGACGAACTCCGCCAGGGACGTGAGCACTTGGCTGGCGTGGGGGAAATCGTCGTGGCGGGTGCTGGGGTTGGGGACGACCACGACGGTCAATCCCGCTCCATGGGCGGCCCGATGCCCCGGGGCAGAGTCTTCGAAGGCAAAGGCATCTGCCGGTGCCGCGCCGAGTTGGCGGCAGGCTTGTAGATACACGTCTGGGGCGGGTTTGGCATTCGGCACGTCTTCCCGACACACCACGGCGCCAAAATTGGTGCGCAGTCCCAGTCGCTCCAGGTGTTTATCGACGTGCTCGTGGGGAGAGTTGGAAGCTACGCCCATCGGAATTCCGGAGGCTTTGGCCTGTTCCAGTAGCGACTCCACCCCGGGCAAGATGGGTTGCCCCACGATGATCGCTGATTTGATGGTCTCGAACTGCGACTCGAGGACGGCTCGATCGGCACCGGCCGGGAACGCTTCCCACGGATCGTAATACACGCCGCTGTGACCGATGATGGTGTGCCCCTTGGCGCGGTCATACGTGAGCCCGTGTTCGCGGTGAACCTGCTCCCAGGCGTCCAGTAAAGGCGTCTCGGTATCCAAGATGAGGCCGTCGAAATCGAAGATCAGCGCGGAAGGCACAGGCATGAGAAAAAAGGGGAGGGAGGCGCCAATGAAGCAAGCGGCCGAATCGAAAAACTGGATTCGGGAACGGTTTGCCCCTGGGGCGGTTCAAGGGGTCACGTCGGAAATAATGAATGAAGCCCGGTGGGCTTCATTCACAATTTCACGACATGACCCCGGGGGCTTCGATCAAGCTTCGGGCTTCGGATCTTCGGTTGGATCCGTTTCCGGCGTGTCCGCGGGGGGCTCGGCAGTGGCGGAAGCTGCCGTGGTCGCACTGTTGGTGGCCTCAGCGGGAATCGCTTCGGCGTCGTCAGATGGTGATTCACCGGATTCGGCGGCGGCGGCGGCGTCGAGTTCTTCGTCGGATTCGACGACCTTGGCCATGGAGAGCAGGGTGTCGCCCTTCTTGCCGAGGGTGAGCAGCTTCACGCCCTTGGCGCCGCGGTTGGTTTCGCGGACGGTGTTGATCGGGCAGCGCACGCTTTGTCCCTTGGAGGTGAGAAGCATAATCTCGTCCGTATCCTTCACGCCGAGAGCGCCGATCAAGGACACCGAGCCGTCATCGGGGAGATTGATCGCGGTCACGCCCGTGCCGCCCCGATTGATGAGGCGGTAGTCTTCGAAGCGGGTGCGCACGCCGAGTCCGGCTTCGCTGGCGACGAGGAACTTTTTGTCGTGATCGACCACTTCGATGGCCTGCAGGTAGTCGCCCTTGCGCTTGAACCGCATGCCGGTGACTCCGCTGGTGGCGCGGCCGGTGGCGCGGAATAAAACGTCGCCGGTTTCGGCATGTTTTTCGCGGAAACGAACGGCCAGGCCCTGATGGGAGACGAGGATGATTTCGTTGGAGCCATCGGTCAGCACGCAGCCAATCACATCGTCGCCTTCGGCGAGGTTGATGCCGATGAGGCCGCTTTCGCGCGTGGCGTTGGTGTAAGCGGAAAGCGCGGTCTTTTTGATCTGTCCCGACCTGGTGGCCATGACGAGGAAGTGCTCCTCGTCGAACTCCGAGTGGGTGAGCATCGCGGCGATCTTCTCGCCCTCGTCCAGCGCGAGGAAGGATTTTACCGATTTACCCTTGGAGACGCGTGAGCCCTCGGGGATCTGGTAAACCTTCTTTGCCATACACTGTCCGTCGGTGGTGATGAACAGAATGTAGTCGTGGGTCTGCGCGGTGAAGAGATGTTCGACGAAATCTTCCTCGTAGGTCTCGGTGCCAATGACGCCCTTGCCCCCGCGTTTTTGGGAACGGTAGTCGGCGACCCGGGTGCGCTTGATGAACCCGAGGTGAGAGATGGTGATGACCATGCCCTCGTTGGGGATGACGTCCTCCATGCGAAAGTCGCCGATGGCGTGGCTAATCTCGGACTTGCGGGCGGAGGCGTATTTTTCGCCGGCCGCGACGAGCTCTTCCTTGATAACGTCGAGGAGGAGACGTTCGGACGCGAGGATTGCGCGGAGGCCTTCGATGATCTCCATCAACTGGCGATACTCTTCCTCGATCTTTTCGCGTTCGAGTCCGGTGAGTTGGTAGAGGCGGAGTTCGAGAATGGCATCGGTCTGTTTGTCGGAGAGGGGATACTTCTCCATCAACTTGACCTTGGCTTCGGCCCGATTTTGCGAAGCGCGGATGATCTTCACGAAGTCGTCCAGATTATCGAGGGCGATCATGTAGCCTTCGAGAATGTGGGCGCGGGCTTCGGCCTTGCGCAGGCGGAACTGGGTGCGGCGGGTGACGACTTCGCGGCGATGCTCGATGTAGCAGTCGAGCAGTTCGCGAATGTTCATCTGCTTCGGCCGCTTTTGGTCGAGGGCGAGCAGGGTGACACCGAAGGACGACTCGAGGGCCGTCTTCTTGTAGAGTTGATTGAGGATCGGCTCGGCTTGTTCGCCGCGCTTCAGCTCGATGACGATGCGGGTGTTTTCGTCGGACTCATCGCGCAAATCACGAATGCCTTCGATCGCCTTTTCCCCCACCAGTTCCGCGATCTTCAACACGAGGTTGGCGCGGTTCACGTTGTAGGGGAGTTCGGTGATGATGATCTGCTCACCACCGTTTTTCATTTCCTCGGTGTGGGCGCGACCACGGGTGCGGACGATGCCCTTACCGGTGCGCAAGTAGGAGTCGATACCGGCGGTGCCGCCGATCAAACCACCGGTCGGGAAGTCAGGTCCCTTGATGTGGCTGCAGACCTCTTCGAGATCGATCTCGGGGTTGTCGATGATGGCGCAGGTGGCGGAGATGAGCTCGCCAAGATTGTGCGGAGGGATGTTGGTCGCCATGCCGACCGCGATGCCGGTCGAGCCGTTCATCAAGAGGTTGGGCAGATCGGAGGGAAGCACGGTCGGCTCGGTCGTCGACTCCTTGTAGTTGGGCGCGAAATCAACGGTGTCTTCCTCGATGTCGGAGAGCAGCGTTTCGGCCAAGGCAGTGAGGCGGGCCTCGGTATAACGATAGGCCGCGGGCGGATCGCCGTCGACCGAACCGAAGTTACCCTGCGGGTCGATCATCGGGTAACGCATCACCCAGTTCTGGGCCATGCGCACGAGCGTGTCGTAAACGGAGGAATCACCGTGCGGGTGATAGTTCTTCAGCACTTCGCCGACCACACCGGCGCATTTATCGAAGGCGCGGTTGTGCAGCAGACCTTCGCGCAGCATGGCGTAGAGAATGCGGCGCTGGACGGGCTTGAGGCCGTCGCGGGCATCGGGCAGGGCACGCGACACGATGACGGACATCGAGTAATCGATGTAGGCCGTCTGCATGATGTCGGTGATGTTGGCCGTGGTGAGTTTTTCGTTGGCAGTAAACATGCTGAAATAAAGAAGCGGGTAGGGAGTAGTGGGTAGCGAGTAGTGGGCAGTTCGGGTTGCCGGTGGAGTGGATGCTCGCTACCCGCTACTGCCTACTCGCTACTTCAAAATCATACGTCGAGGTTGGAGACGTTGAGGGCGTTGTCTTCGATGAATTGTCGACGGGGAGGAACTTCGTCGCCCATGAGGAGGGTGAAGAGTTCGTCGGCTTTGGCGGCATCGGCGATGTCGACTTTGAGGAGCCGGCGTTTGTCCGGATCCATCGTCGTTTCGAAGAGCTGCTTGGGGTTCATTTCACCGAGTCCCTTGTAACGCTGGATGGAGAGTCCTTTGCGTCCGAGGGTGCGGATGTGATCCAGGATCGCGAGGGGCGCGCGGAGTTCGGCGGTAGCCTCTCCCTTTTGGCCGGCGTTCTCGGTGACCACGTATCGCGCCTCTTCGGTTTCATGGAAGCGGTTGATGTCGAGTCCAGCGTCGGCGATGGCGCGCAGGAGGTACGTCATCACGGTGGACTCAAAGATCTCGTGCAGGGTCACCCGTCGCGACAAGGCGCCATCCTTGGCCGAGGCGACGATACCGGAGCTGGCGGGGATGGTGTTGCCATCTTCATCTTCGAGGTCGGCGTCCATGCCCTGCTCGCGAGTGAAGTCGGCGCGGGCATGCTCGTCCTTGAGGAATACGTGCGACTCGTCGTTGCCTTCCCGGATACGGGCGATGTAGCGCGGCAGGGAGAGCGTCTCCTTTTCGTGTTCGTCGAGGTATTCGGTGAGGGAGGCGCCATAACGGGTTACGCCGGTGCCAATTTTCTCGAGCGCGGCGAGGTCTTTAGTGCGCTTGTTCTTGTACTCTAGGCTTGCTTCGTCCTCCACCTCACCAGAGGCGGTCTGGTGGCAGCTCGCGTTGAGGCTGCAGATG
>CAKZMS010000261.1 GCA_937128785.1 uncultured Opitutaceae bacterium
ATTTCAATCTTTCCCACTCCGGTGACTTCGCCCTCATCGGGATCACCACCGATGGCCCGCCCGGTGTCGACATTGAGAACGTAACACGATCGGTGGACACCGACGAAATCGTGGAACGGTTTTTCGCTCCGGCGGAACAAACCGCCTGGCAGCAACTCGACCCAGCGGAAAAGACGACCGGATTCTTCCGGGCTTGGACGCGAAAGGAAGCCTACGTAAAAGCCCGAGGGACAGGCCTCAGCCACGATTCCAATCGGTATGCGGTGACCTTCACGTCTGACGACGATGTCCGACTGCTGCATGACGATAACGACCCGTCGGCCGCAGCTGGCTTTCAACTCTTTTCCATTCTGGCTCCCGAAGGCTATGAGGCGGCCGGTGCGGTGCAGATACCTTCCCCTAATCCGGTGACGACTATCGTCCACGCTTGGTCATGAATTCCGTCCCGACCAATCCCGACTCCCCCCACCCGCTGCATCGGGCGCTCCACGCGATCGAATCACTGGAAGCGCGATTGGAGCAACAGCGTCGGGCCACGACGGAAGCCATTGCGATTACGGGGATCGGTTGTCGCTTCCCGGGCGGAGCCGATGATCCGCAAAAGTTTTGGGAACTGCTGAGCCAAGGTCGCGATGCGGTGACCCGGGTTCCCGCCTCACGATGGGACGCAGATGCCTTCCATTCCGAACAGGGCAACACCCCGGGCCGCATGGTCACGCGTCACGGCGGATTCTTGGAGAGCCTTGAGTATTTTGATCCCGGATTTTTCGGGATATCTCCGCGGGAAGCTGCCCGGATGGACCCCCAGCATCGTTTGCTGTTGGAAGTGGCTTGGGAAGCGCTGGCCGCCGCCGGGCGAACCCCCGATCGCAGGGCAAATCGCAACACCGGGGTATTCGTTGGCATCACCAGTGCGGAATACACCTCGCTGCAGCTTCAGGCGGAAGGTCCGCGATCACTCGACACCTACCATCTGACCGGCAACGCCCTCAACACGGCGGCGGGTAGACTTTCCTTTGTGTTCGGCTTGCACGGCCCCGCCCTGGCAGTCGACACCGCATGTTCTTCCTCGCTCACCGCCGTGCATCTGGCCTGCCAAAGCCTGCGCCGGGGCGAGTGTGACAGCGCTCTGGCGTCCGGCGTCAATGCGTTGCTCTCGCCGGTGGGCAGCATCGCCCTGTCGCGCGGGCAGGTGCTCGCGCCGAGTGGTCGAGCCCGCACGTTTGATGAAGCAGCGGATGGAATGGTGCGGGGCGAAGGATGTGGTGCCATTGTGCTCCGACGGCTGAGTGACGCAGAGCGCGACGGTGACCCGGTTCTGGCCATCATCCGCGGCTCGGCGATCAACCAAGACGGTCCCAGTAGCGGACTCACCGTGCCGCATCGTCCGGCCCAGGAACGGCTGTTGCGCGATGCGCTGGTCAACGCCGGACTCACTCCGCAGGCGGTTGACTACGTCGAAGCGCACGGCACGGGCACGCCCTTGGGTGATCCGATTGAAGTAGGGGCGCTGGGCGACGTTTTTGCGGCCGATCGCACCGCTGAATCGCCGCTGCTGCTTGGCTCGGTAAAAACCAATTTCGGACATTTGGAATCCGCCGCGGGCATCGCCGGACTGATCAAAACCGTGTTGGCCTTACACCACGAGGCGTTGCCACCCCATCTTCACTTCACGCACCCTTCGTCAAAAATCGACTGGCGAAACGGGGCTCTACAGGTGCCGACCGAGCTCACCCCGTGGCCCCGCAGCAACCGAGCGCGCATCGCCGGCATCAGTTCTTTCGGGTTCAGTGGCACCAACGCCCACCTCCTTCTGGAGGAAGCCCCGTCTCACCTAACAGCTCCGGAACTGACGGCAAATCCGCCCGCCTATGAGCGCCAGTGCTTTTCGCTCCCGCCGCCCCAAATTCCAGACGACGGCCTGGCCTTTGATCTGCCGGGCCGGCTGGTTAATCTGCCCAACGCGAACGCCCGCCATTTCAAAATCACGCTGCATGCGACCAATCCGATTTGGGTGCGGGATCATCGGGTGTTCGGACATCGTGTATTTCCCGCCGCCGGATGGTTTGAATTGGCTCGCCGCGCCGGGCAAAGTGTCGGTCAGCCCGTGCTGCGGGAAGGACGTATCCTCCGGGCGCTGGTAATCCCGGAACACGGCGGCGTGGAGCTACACACCGTGGTGGAGCCCGACGGTGCCGTGGCCGCCTACAGTCGTCCGGCAGGTCAGTCGGAGTGGACTCAACACTTTGCCGGACGTGTCGACGAGGCAGGACCATCGGACGAACAAATTGAGCCCCTGTTTACTCAAAACGATCTGCCGTCGATCCCGGTCGCGGAATTGTATGAGGAATACGACCGCCGAGGGATCGATTATGGCCCCATCTTCCGCGGGGTGATCAAGCTTTCCGCCGAACCAGGGAAGACGGTGGCGGAGATTCAACTTCCGGCCGAAGCCCCCGTCTCCGCCTACGCGGGATCTCCCGCCCCGGCGTTGCTCGATGCGTGTTTCCAAGCCGCGGGGGCGGCCTTTGCTGCGACCACGGCTGACGATGACGCCGTGGTCCACCTACCCGTAGCGATCTCGGACTGGAAGCTAGAGCGCAGGGATACAGATTTTACGGCGCCGCTAAAAATGCGGGCGGCCGTCCAGACGGAATCCACCGGCGCCGTCGTTTCTCTGCAAATCTTCAATGCGAACGATCAAGTGGTAGCCAGTATGGGGCGCTTGGAGTTGCAGCGAGCCACGCCCGCGGCGCTGGCCGCACAACTCGAAACGTCCGTGCCGCATGCGTGGCTGTATGAATTCAAACCCATACCTCAACCACTGACCGGCGGAGCTGCTTTGGATTCTCTCAGCGGAGACTGGCTCATTGTCGACCCCGCTGAAACCCATGGTTCTGCGCTCGCCGATTCGCTTCGTCGGGCCGGAGCTTCACCGACGGTCGCTACGGAGTTTGTCCCCGGATCGTGGGACGGCGTCCTCGTGCTCGCTGGTTTTGACATCGAATCGGATGATCCCGATATCGCGCAGGCCTGCGCACCTTTACTCGCCTGCGTGCAGGCTTGGGGTGAAGCCACCCCTGCATCGGGTTTGTGGATCATCACCCCACCGCCGATGGTCCGCCCCAGTGCGGCAGCGTTGTGGGGATTCGGCCGCGTAATCCAAGCGGAATGGACCCACCGGGAAACCCGCCTCCTTGGGTTACCTTCGGTTGCCCCCGATATCGTGCTTACCGAGCTCGTGGCGGCATCCCGCGAGAATCAGATCATCCACTCCGAAACGGGTCGGCAGATCTTGCGCTTGGTCCCGCTACCTCCGCAACCCCGCGCGGCGTGGGAACTGGCACCCGACAAAACTTATCTCATTACCGGAGGCCGCGGCGCACTGGGTTTGTTATCGGCTGAATGGTTAATCAGCAGCGGGGCTCGCCACTTGGTTTTGCTGGGGCGTAATCCCCCGGCGGAGGCAACCCGCCAAAAGATCGCGGAGTGGCAGTCGGCTGGCGTTACTGTGGCAGTGCCCGAGATCGATCTGGCGGAGGCCAGCGCTGTCCGGGCTATGATCCATTCCCTGATCAATCGGGGTCCTCCGATCGCGGGAGTGATCCATGCGGCCGGAGGCATCAAAGATGCGGTTTTGGCAGAACAGTCGGTCGACCATTTTGCCCACACGGCGGCGGCAAAATCGCGGGGAGCCTCTCACCTCGCCAAGGCCATCAGTCAGGCCCAAGGCCCGCTGGATTTCTGGATCAACTACACTTCATCGGCCGGTGTTCTTGGCACCCCCGGTCAGGCGAACTACGCCGCGGCCAATGCGTGGCTCGATGCCTTCACGGCCCCCGCCGCACGCACGCTTAGCCTGGCTTGGGGGCCCTGGGCCGCCGGACTAGGCGCAGCGGTGGGCGATCGCTATCAATCCCGCGGCGTCAGTTCAATCCAACCCGCGCAGGCTTTTGCTTTGTTGGAGACGCTCCGGCATGGCCCTCAGTCGGGAATCGCTGTTTTGCCGATCGATTGGTCCCGGTTCTTCGCCACCGACGCTCCGACGAATGCGGCTCCGATTCTGGACCGCGTGCGACCGCCGAGTCCGCGCTCCCCGACGACCGACGCAGTGGCAGAGGCACCCACCCCGTCTGATTTTTCCGGTGCCCTGCGGCAACAGATCGCACGGGTCCTCCGGGTGGACGTCGACCGGCTGGACGATAGCTTGTCCTTGCCGCTGCAAGGGCTCGATTCGCTCATGGCCATGGAACTGCGAAACGCCGTGCAACAAGCTACCGGCACCGAGGTCTCCTCCGTCACGTTTTTAAATGATACTCCCTTGGGTGAACTGGTGAGCAGCCTCTCCGCGACGAGCGCGGATGGTAGGCATGAGGAAGCAGTCCAAGGTTCGATGTCGGGCACAAAGCCCGACTCACATGAGGCGACCGACTTACCAGTGGGTCGGGCTTTACGCTCGACATCGAATCCCGATCAAACCCCGCGACAGCTCTCGCGGGGTCAGTCTGCGCTGTGGTTTCTCCATCAAAGCGATCCTGGCAGTGCCGCCTACCATACCGCGTTTGCCCTGCGGCTGAGCGGACCCATCGATGCCGATCGCCTGCAGACGGTCTTCACCAAGTTGGTTGAGCGACATCCGCAGTTGCGCGCTCGCTTCCCGCGGGAAGCGGGGAACCCCATTTGCCAGATCGCATCAGCGCCCGAGTATCCTTTCGTCGTCAGCGATGCTTCCGACCTCAGTCCCGAGCAGTTGAAACAACAGATTACGCGGGATTACGAAAAGCCGTTCAATCTTGAGCGGGACTCGCCCCTCCGCGTGAGCCTGTATGAGCAGACGGATCAAGCCGTGGCCGTCTTGTTGTGCACGATCCATCACATCGTTAGCGACGCGTGGACCAATTGGCTGCTGTTGGATGAGTTCAGCAAACTCTACCCGGACACGACGGAGTTGCCGCCGCCGACGGCTGACTACGCAAACTTCATCACCTGGCAGAACACCTATCTGCAGAGCCCGGCAGCGGCCGCCGCTTGGGACTTTTGGCAAGGCACGCTGGCCGGTCCCCTGCCCGAGCTCTCCTTGCCGTTGGACCATGATCGACCGGCGTCACTGCCAGCTCGCGGAGCTTCCGTGCCGCTGCACTTCGCCCCCGGCCTCTTCGATCAGATTCAAACGCTTGCCCGCCAGCAGGGCGCCACCGTGTTCACCTTGTTGATGACTGCATGGCAGGTTTGGCTCCACCGCCATACCGGCCAAACCGACATTATCGTGGGCTCGCCTACCGCTGGTCGCAGTCAAGCCGAGTTCACTGCAGTGGCCGGTTATTTTGTAAATCCGGTTCCGTTCCGCGCTGAGTTGGAACCGCTCACGTCCTTCACGGATCTTCTGGCCAAAAACCGAGTCCATCACCTCGAAGTGCTCGCGCATGCCGACTACCCCCTGCCGCTCCTCGTGGAAAAACTGAAGGTCCGCCGTGACCCTTCGCGCAGCGCCATTTTCCAAAATCTGTTTGTATATCAAAAACCCCAGCAAAGTGAGGAAGCGCCGCAAGCCAGTGGCCAAGCTTGCGGCGACCTTCACGTCGAAGAATTTCCCTTCGGCCAAATGGAGGGTCAGTTCGAGCTGACGTTGGAGATCTTTGCGAGTGGGACCGGTAGTTTAAAATACAACACCGCATTGTTTGATGCTTCCTCCGCGGAGCGATTCGCCGCGCGGTTGAGCACGTTGCTGGAAAGCATCGTGGCCACACCGGATCAGCCCATCGCACGGCTTCCCCTCCTGCCCCCGGCTGAGCGCGAGCTGGTCACCCACACGTGGCAACCCGACGAGCCGAGCTTCTCATGCGAACATACGTTGGTTGAACAGTTGCTTCAGCAGGCAAGAAAATCACCGGAAGCTCCCGCTCTCGTTTTCGAAGATGAGTCGCTGAGTTATGCCGAGCTCTACGATCGAGCACGCGCCCTGGCGGCGTCCCTCCAATCTGTGGGAGTCGGACCGGATGTGCTGGTGGGGGTATGTGCGGAACGGTCTCCCGAACTGGTCATCGCTCTGCTGGGTATTGTTTTGGCCGGAGGGGCCTACGTGCCCTTTGACCCGTCTTATCCGGAGGAGCGGCTCGAATTCATGCACCGGGATTCCGGCGTGAAGCTGATGTTGACCACTACCGCCTTGGCCGAGGCTTGGCGCGGCCGAGCGGAATCGGTTTGGAATCTCGACGCGGAACTCCCGACGGCATCGTCACCCTACCGAGAGCCTTCGCTCAGCCCGGACCACGCGGCCTACCTCATCTACACCTCCGGCTCGACCGGAAGGCCCAAAGGCGCACTCAATATCCATCGCGCCATCGTGAATCGGTTGGCCTGGATGCAGGACCAATACCGCATCGACATAACTGATACGATTCTGCAGAAGACGCCTTTCAGTTTCGACGTCTCGGTCTGGGAGTTTTTCTGGCCACTGTTGCAGGGCTCCCGGCTGGTCCTCGCGCGTCCGGGCGGGCATCAGGATCCCGGCTATCTACGCGATCTCATCATCCAGGAGCAGGT
>CAKZMS010000262.1 GCA_937128785.1 uncultured Opitutaceae bacterium
TAGGGCAAGTCGGAGTACGTCATGAACCGGCGTTGCTGATCAAAGGGACGCTCCGGACACTCGGCGGCGATGCGATTTTTCCATGCCTCATCCACGCGGACCGGCATCAAATCGGGATCAGGGAAGTAACGATAGTCGTGGGCATCCTCCTTGGTGCGGAGCGATTGGGAGGTGCCGGTGATGCCATCAAAGTCGCGGGTTTCCTGCACGATGGTGCCACCTTTTTTGAGCACGTTTATCTGGCGCTTAATCTCATGTGAGATACCATCACGAACATAGGAAATGGAATTGAGATTTTTCAGCTCCACCTTGACGCCGAGCTCTTCCTGGCCGACGGGACGAATGGAGATGTTCGCATCACACCGCATCTGCCCCTTCTCCATATCGCAGTCGGAAATACCCGCATAAACCATGGTAGTGCGCAGCGTGGTCAGGTAGGCGTAGGCCTCTTCCGCCGAAGCAATCGCCGGATCCGAAACGATCTCCATCAACGGCGTGCCCGCGCGGTTGTAGTCGACCAAGGAATCGGTCGCGCCGTGATTCAGTTTACCGACATCTTCTTCCAAATGGATGCGGGTGAGCGGAATCTTTTTGTGCTCACCCATGACATTGCGCGCCTCGCCGGGAAGCTCGATTTCCACATAGCCCCCTTCACAGATGGGCTGATCGTATTGGGAGATCTGGTAGTTCTTGGGCGAGTCCGGATAAAAGTAGTTTTTGCGATCCCACTTGCAGACCTCGGCGATGTCACAATGGAGCATGAGGCCCGCTTTGATGATGGCATCGAGTGCCTTCTTATTCATTACCGGCAGTGCACCGGGCAGCGCCAATACCACGGGATCGGTCAGCGAGTTTTCAGGATGACCATAACCCTGCCCCACCCGGGTAAAGATCTTGGACGCGGACTTAACCTGCACGTGGACCTCAAGTCCGATAACAGCTTCGTAATTCATTTCTTAAAAGTAGCGGGTAGTGAGTAGCGGGGAGCGAGTAGCCAACGAAATGAAACAAGGAAGATACATGCTCACTACTCGCTACTCGATGCTCGCTACGCTGATTCAGAGTTCGGGACGGCGCTCGTTCCAGGTGTGGGCGGAGTCGTAGGCGTGGGCGATGGCGAGGAGGTCGCATTCCTGATAGGGTTGGCCAATCAACTGCATACCGATGGGCAAGCCGGCCTCGGTGAATCCGGCCGGAACCGAGATGCCCGGCAGTCCCGCGAGGTTCACCCCAATGGTGTAGATGTCCGACAAATACATCGCCAACGGATCGGCCTTTTCGCCGGCTTTAAATGCCGGGGTCGGGGTGGTTGGAGTAAGGATCGCATCGACGTCTTGATAGGCGTTGAGGAAGTCCTGCCGAATCAAGGTGCGCACCTTCTGCGCGCGCAGATAGTAGGCGTCGTAGTAACCGCTGGAGAGCACGTAGGTGCCCAGAATAATCCGGCGCTTCACTTCCGGGCCGAAGCCCTCTTCGCGAGACTTGAAGTAGACGTCCTCCACGGTCTTAGCCTCCGCCGACCGGTGGGTATAGCGCACCCCATCGTAGCGGGCCAGATTCGACGAAGCTTCGGCCGTCGCGATGATGTAGTAAGTGCTCAGGCAATACTCGGTATGCGGCAGGGAGACTTCCTTAATCTCGCAACCCTGCTCGCGATAGAAGGCGATGGCCTTTTCGATCGCGGCGCCCACTTCGGGATCAAGTCCTTCCCCAAAATACTCCTGGGGAATGCCCAGTTTCCACGGCCCCTTTTTTTCGGCAAGAGCGGCCCGGTAATCGGGGATGTCCGTTTTGAACGAAGTGGAATCACGCAGATCGTGACCCGCGATTCCCCCAAGTAACACAGCCGCATCTTCGACGGTGCGCGTGAAGGTGCCAATTTGATCCAGCGAAGAGGCAAAGGCAGCCAGACCGAAACGAGAGACCAAGCCGTAGGTGGGCTTCAGACCGACAACATTACAGAACGCCGCCGGTTGGCGAATCGATCCACCGGTGTCAGAACCCAGTGAAGCAATGGCCTCACCCGCCGCCACGACCGCGGCGCTCCCCCCCGAACTGCCGCCCGGAACCCGGTCCAAATCGTAGGGATTGGCGGTGCGACCGAAGGCTGAATTTTCGGTGGAGGATCCCATCGCGAACTCGTCCAGATTGGCGCGTCCCCACAATACCCCACCGGCGTTTTTGAGCTTCTCCGTGACGGTGGCGTCGTAGGGAGAAACGAAGTGCTCCAGCATCTTGCTGCTCGCCGTCAGGGGCTGGTCCTTTACCGCGATCACATCCTTGAGCGCGATCGGAATACCATCCAACGGTCCCCGGCTTTGACCGGCCGCCCGGCGCTCATCCGCGGCACGGGCCTGCGCCAGAGCGTCTTCCGCATCGGTGGAGTTAAACCCCCGCACCTGCTCGTCAACGGCCCCGGTGCGATTAATACACGCTTGGGTGATTTCAACCGCGCTTAACTGGCCCGCCGCGAGGCGATCGGCCAGATCGGTAAGCGAAGAAAAAGTAATTTCGTCAGCCATTCTGATTACTCCACTACCTTGGGCACCGCCACCATGTTGTCGCGCTGGGCCGGGGCATTCCGCAGGGCCTGCTCAACCGGCAATCCGGCTTGCGCGACGTCGTCCGCCCAGACGTTCTCCACCGCAAAGGCGTGAGCCGTGGGTTCCACGCCCTCCACATCGAGTTGTTTGAGTTGCTCGACGTGTTTGAGCACTTCGCCGAGCTGAGCAGAGAACTCCGCTTTTTCTTCCGGCGTGAGGGCGATGCGGGCCAATTCGGCCACACGGTCTATGTTGAGGTCAGGTGTATCGGACATGGTCGTAAGACGAGCCCCCACCGATAAAGTCCGTTGCCTCCGTATGGCAATCGGCAAAACCCTTCACAGCCCCAGCGACAAGACTACTGCTCGGGTTTTGATTTTAGTCATTTCCGCCTGAGCACAATTCTACGCCACATAAGTTACCAATCCGCTCCGAGGATGATGGGGCCGCATCAAAACGTAGCGCCGTGCTTTAGCCGGCGTTACTGGATGCTTCGTCAACAGTGCCGGCTGAAGCACGGCACTACGCGGGGCTACGACCGGACTTCGAAATCTGTTTTGGCGGCGATCTGTTCGAGCAAACTCGTGAAAGCTTTGTTCACTTCCTTGTCTTTCAGGGTTCGATCCGGCGCGCGGAAAGAGAGCGAGTAAGCGAGGCTCTTTTTGCCGTCATCCAGACCCTTGCCTTGGTAGACGTCGAAGAGATCGACCGACTCGAGTTCGAAACCTTTGGCGGCAGCGCGGGCGAGTTTGCTCACCTGTTTGGTCACTTCACCCGCGGCCGTGGATTCATCGACCACCAGCGCCACATCACGCAGCGCCACCGGTTGCAGGCTGAAGGGCTGGAAGCGTTTCCGCTTACCGCCGGACTTGAGTCGCTCCGGCAAGATAGCGAAGACACCGGCCAAGACTTTACCCGAGATGTCGCGCGATTTGAGTCCCGCGAGG